>SLKF01000185.1 GCA_007134725.1 Clostridiales bacterium
TTAAAATTTTCAATTTTCTTTGTGGTTTTTCTTTAATAAATCCAACTGCTCTTTACAAGCTAGTGTAATTTCGTCAGAAGGATTAATTTTCAAAGAGTCCATAATATACTTTTCAGCTTTTTTCAGATCTCCTATTTCTAAATTAACCATTGCTAAATTCGAGAGAATCTCTCCATTATCCGGATCCTTTTGAAGGGCTTTTTCAAAGTACTCAATAGCTTTTTGATGTTCTCCCATACCGGCAAAAGAAAGGGCTATTTCCACGTAAGGATCTGCAATTCGATCTTCCAGTTCCAACACTCTTTGAAAATAGGTGATCGCCTTCGGGTATTCTTCCTGTTGTCGATAGCCAAGACCTATAAAAAAATGTAAATTCCACCATTCAGGATATCGATCTTCAAGTTCCAGAAGTACTTTAAGCCCTGTACCACCCTCTCCTTGTAAAATTTTCTGATATCCTTTTTCGTATAGCACCAGATCCTCGATTTCTCGAAGTAATGTGTTTACATGTTCTTCTAAATGCTCCTCTAATCCGGATACTAACGCTTTTTTCCAAATGATTTCCGCCTTTTGAAAAAGACTGTCTTTCTTGTATAGGAAACCAAGATGATAATGGGCTAAAGCATGTTCCGGTTCTATTTCTAGTAGGTTTTCAAGTTTTTTCCTGGCTTCCGTTTGAAAAAGTTCTATTCTTTCCCGGGAGGTTATGATTTTATCGGGATTTTCTTTATTTCGAAGGTCCTCAACCATCGCTAGTAAGGCGACTGCATAGTTAAACAAAGCCTTAGGATTATCAGGACTTAAAGTAGTAGCTCCCTTCAAAAAAATCATCCCTTTGCTTTTTTCCCCTTGATCAAAGGTATTATTTCCAAGAATCAATAGGGCCTTTGTAATATCTGGACTTAAACTTTCTAAAATACGAATGTATTCACTCCGATATTTAAAATTCGGATCTACCCCTAATAGATAAGCAATCCCTTTAACAAGAATTTCCGTAGTAATCATAAACTCTTGATCATTTTTTTTTTTTTTGTTGGTTAAATCCTCTAAAAGGATGGGAATTTCAACGACTTCATTATCTAAACCAATGTTTTTATCCTTTAGCAACTTTCCTATATCTAAGGATACAAAAGTTAATTCTTTAGTTTGTTCCAATAAAAATTCTTCCATTGTTCCAGCCATGTTCATCACCTCATATAATTAATTTATCGTAGTCTCTAATACTCTTATTTGAGTATCTTGTGTACAATGATGTCATCTACGTATTGCCCGGTCTCCTCGGAAAAATGATGCATATGTACCGTACCGGAAATCGTAAAACCGCAAGATAACAAAGTGTTCAATGAAGCCTTGTTGTTACTGTAAACATAGGTTCTAGCAATTCTTACGCCTTTTTGAGTTAATTCTTTCAGACCATAATCGGTCAGCATTTTAGCAATTTTTTTTCCTCGATAGTTTTTTGCTACCGCAGCGGTCATAAAAGCGCTGTGATGCTTATAGGTACTCCCTCTTTTTCCCCTCAATACCCCTACAATTTTCTCTTTTTCAGAATCCACCGCCAAATATAGGCTGATGTTATCATCTTCCATCCATTCTTGTAAATCCTCCACACCCTTTATGCAAGCAAATCCCACTTGCGCTTTTTCCTCCTTTAAATCCTGAAACAATCGTAACATCTCCGGAACATCTTCTATCCTAGCCTCTCGATACTCTATCATCAAAATTATCCCCTCCAGTTTCGAGATTTTTTTTGATTCACTTCTTCCATAACCAAAACTTACATATTTCTCATAAACATCCTTTTTCTTCTGCTGCTGGTGTTTAACAACTTATACAAAAATCCTCGATAAATCATAATATAGGAAAACCATAATTGTCCCAACAGATAGAGAGTGATACCAAAAGGTCCCTGAGTAAAGGCACGTAGGGATATGACATTATCAAACACATTGATAAGAGCACTTCCGGTGATCAACGCCAGGATTGCAATTAATAGGATATTCGGCAAATACCATTCTACCCAATGTTCCTTAATAAATTCCACGGAAAATTTGATACTTTCCCAACCATTATACGACTTTTGATAGATCGTTTCCGGTAAAGCATTCAATAGGAATATCATCAAAAATATCAACCCGAAGTGATATACAAAGGGGCCTACAAATCCTACGATAATCGGACGCAGAAAAATATCCAACCCTAATAAAGCTACAAATCCCATAAAATATATGGACCATACTTTCCGTAAATATATTAAAAATCCGTCTTTAAAGTCTTGAAGGGAAAATCGATCCTGTTCAATGATTTGTTGTAATAAGTATAGGTAGTTTGAAACCAGTGCACTACTTAAAATCAAAATGAACATACGACTTAATATCCAAAACAATGGGGAAACTAAGGTGCCGGCAAATAGAATCGTCGAGTAAATCAGTCCTGTGAAAATAATTAACCAGTTTTTCAATAAACTTTTAAAAGCTTTTTTTGCAGTTTTCAGATTCATAAAATAAATATCCATAAATATACTCAATTTCGTCCCTCCCAGGATGTTTAACACATCATTATTTGATCAGATAAACCTGATCCTGCTCATAATCAAATAAAATCACACAATCTCTAACCTTTGGTAAAATAGACAAGTCATTTTCCATTTCTTCTAGAATCGGATATTCAAACACTTCGAAATGAACTTTTTTAATCAGTTTTTTAGCCGGAGCCTCAAGTGCCTGAGGGAAATAACGTTGTCGGTATTCCATACTTTGTAAAAACTCGTGGGCATCTTCCTTTGACCATACCCGGTCTTTTTCTTCTGAGGATTTTGTTTCTAATGCTTTTGGTATTTTCCTTTTTTTATTTTCCTTTAAGTAATCCAGTCGAAGCAAATTTTGAATAAAAAGAATCTCATCGAAATTTTGGTTTTGACAGAACTCAAGAAAGATTACATATAAGGACTCTTTGCTTTGAGACTGCTCAGAGAAATCCCTTTCTTTCCAGTACCTGCTGAAATCTTCAAAGAACTTAAAAGCATTGGTTTTGTATCGGGAATTAATCACAAAGTGTAGGGTCCGGGGAAAACCCTGATCATTCCAATATTTTTCTAAAAGGGCTTCAACATCTTTCAGTTTTAAA
>SLKF01000124.1 GCA_007134725.1 Clostridiales bacterium
ACTTCCTTTCTAAAATTGCTTCTGCAAAGCTTCTTGCATACATACCTACCCGAAAAAAAGACCTTAAAAACAGGCTCTGAAAACAAGCCCTGAAATGGAGAAATCCAGACCTGCAAGAGGACAATAACTCCGTCCCCTTGTCATACAAATGGTAAAATATTAAAGGAGAGCAAATAAATGATAGAAAAAATGAATGATTTTTTCACTAAACGAGTAGAAGGTTATGATAACCATATGATCAACAATGTGGAAGGCTGCAAAGAAGGCTATAAAAGGATGGCAGACCTGCTTCCCGATTCCCTTGAGAATTTATTGGATCTCGGCTGTGGAACCGGTTTGGAACTGGAGGAAATCTTTAAAATCCATCCGGATGTAGCGGTAACCGGTGTTGATTTGACAAAGGCGATGCTGGAGCGGCTGCAGGAAAAATTTCCGGATAAGGATCTGACCCTGATCCATGCCAGTTATTTTGATTATGATTTCGGAACAGCCCAGTATGATGCGGTTATATCCTTTCAAACCATGCATCATTTTTCCCATGCCATGAAAATAGAACTTTACTCAAAACTATACGAAGCGCTGAAACCGGGCGGGAGATATATCGAATGTGATTATATGGTGGATAAACAGTCGGAAGAAGATCATTATTACCGTGAGAATGAAAAAATCCGCAGGGAGAAAAACATTCCCGAGGGGGAGTTTTACCATTTTGACACTCCCTGCACCGTGGAAAATCAGATAAAAATGCTAAGAGCAGGAAAATTCCAAGACGTGAAGATGGTCTGGCGAAAGGAAAATACCACAATCCTTGTTGCCGTCAAAAAGTAGGTATAATGGATGAATTTAGGTAAATTAAATCGAAATCAAAGGGGACGAAGGTGTCCGCTTCGCGGTATGATCCTGCAAATCAAACATCTCCGTCCCTTTTGGTTTGCCCTTCGCTTTGTTCTTCAGCACTATGAGTTTTTATTGGATTTCCTTCAATATAATGGTATAATAGCGAGATGTATTTATGATTGTTCACAATAGTTTCGAAGATTTATGATTTTTACTTATAGGGGTATAATACGAGAGGAGATTGGTATGGGAAACAATAAAAAAACACGAAGGGTCTTTAGGGTAGGTATGTTGCTTTTGCTTTTAGCATTAAGCAGTGCCGCTTTACTGTTAGGTTGTGAGAATGATGGAATCGAAACGATTGCGGAAACGGCAATTGAATTGGAAGAAACCCACGGGCAAACCGTGGAGGAATTGAATCTTCTTTTACAAGAGGAAGCAGAGCTGCAAAGGCACTTTGAGGAGACCCTGGAAACCGATGATGATTTAACATCCTTTGGAGACGGCTCTTCTCCTGTATTTACGAATCTTTCCGATAGAAAAGAACGTATGGAACGGTTAGGGGAATTGGAAGAAGCATTGGCTATCCATGCCGGTACGTTAAGGGAATATACCGGGAGTCAGTTAGATGTAAACGCACTGGATGGTTTAGCAGGAGATGTTGATCGGTTCTCTGAAATACTGGGCACCTTCCGTGGGGAATATGAGCAGAATTTAGAGGAAAAAGAGCGTTATTTTGAAAGCTTAGCTGCTGAAGATGCCACATACGATATCTTTACGGATGGGATCCATGAGTTGAATGCACAGCACGAAATAATGAGAGAACATTTTTATGGACTGGATGAAGAATTAAGTCTTCTAGCCCAAGGCATTGAAGAGTTGCAGCAAACCATTCAAGAAAGTCAAGAAGAAGAGGAATAAGGGCCAAGGGGACCAGGCGCATTTATTCCTTCCGGGGAACTAGAGAATCAGGAAGAAAGTGAGGGAATTTACGAATGAATTTAAAAAAATATTTGGTTATGGGATTAGTTGGTTTGACAGCTGTAACACTCCTTTCAACAAGTGTGTTCGCTGAGGGGAACTCCGAGGAAGAGACGGTAGAAGAGACAGTAGAAGAGACGGCAGAGGTTGATGAGCGGGAAACAACCTACTTGGAGCTTTCAAAAGAGCCGATCTTATCTATTCCGGAGGAATTTCCACGACAGTTTATGTATGAGAGTTTGGTGAATATTGATTATCCGGAAGATGGGGTCAAAGGCATTTTTTTTACTGGAGGAACCGCAGCCAGCGAAAGATTACATGAATTAACAGACTTACTCAATTCTACAGCACTGAATTCCATGGTGATTGACGTCAAAGATGATGACGGAACCATCGTGATGGATTTGGATTCCGATCATGAGTATGTCCAGGAATTCACTCGAGGCTATGTTAATGCGGAAGAGTTAATGCATCACTTAGAAGAGAATAACATTTATCCGATTGCACGGATTGTTATATTTAAAGATAGTCGTTTAGCCAAGGCCCGCCCGGATCTTTCCTTTACCGATGACAATGGGGAAGTATGGTCCAATAGAGCCGGAGCAAGCTTTGTCAATCCCTATGAGCGGGAAGTTTGGGAACACAATGTGGAAGTTGCCAAACAGGCAGCGGCACTGGGCTTTAGGGATATTCAATTTGACTATGTACGATTCCCGGAAGGATTTGCAAGCATGGATGAGCAGTTAAACTATTCCCGCGGCGATTATGGAGAGAGTGGCTCAGATAATGTACAGCAGCGTGTAGATGCGGTAACAGATTTTATTGCCTACGCCCGGGAAGAACTCAAGCCTTATGGTGTGGATCTTTCCGTTGATATTTTCGGATTTTCCGCACTGGTTCCAGAAGAGCCAAATATTGGACAAAGTTTCCCACGGATTTCTGAGAATGTGGATGTGATTTCTTCCATGATTTATCCCAGTCACTGGGGACCGTGGAATTTAGGCATTGCGAAACCGGATTTAGAACCCTATAACCTCGTTTATAATTATATGGAAGTTGAAAATGAAGTTTTAGCAGCATTAGGAGACGATGCACCCACAACCAGACCCTGGCTCCAGGATTTTACCGCTTCTTATCTCGGAGCAGGGAATTATATGACATACGGTGACCATGAAGTGTCGGAACAGATTCGTGCCCTGCATGATCATGGCGTTAAAGAATATTTGCTTTGGAATTCAAGAAGCAACTATTCTGAAGGGGCAACCTTCGATTTCGATGATTAAAAATGATAGAAAATTCCT
>SLKF01000283.1 GCA_007134725.1 Clostridiales bacterium
ATAGAATTAATATGTATTAACACGAACGTTAGATTAATTTATTAAAATTTTAATTCGAAGAAAGGGTTGGTCAAAATGGAAATAGAACTCAAAGAAATACTCTCTAAGGATAAACTCTTTACACTGCCTCCTTGGACTCATCAAGAAAAGTATCTGAAAGAGATTTTATCCATTCACAGTTATATAAAATTCGTCTCTTTGGTTGGTGTGGATCTGGGAGGAAACGATACCGATGAAAAAATCCCCGTATCTCTTTTTTTAAAGGAACTGAACAGCTTTTTAAAAGAAGGAGTACAGACCGATGGTTCCAGCGTAATTTTACACAAAATTGCTACCTTAAATAATGCGAAGGTTGACTTGATCCCGGACTTAGATGTTAACTGGTTTGTGGATTACAATTATTATCATGATGATTTGAAAACCAATATGCCATTGGGCACATTAAGAATTCCTGCATTTCTAAAACATAATGAAAAAATGGTGGATTCACGCTCCATTCTAAAAAGAGCAGAAAACTATTTCGAAGAATTTATGTTAGGGTCTATTGATAAATATAAAGAGGGACAGATGAAAGATCTTTATGAAAAGGGAATTCAAAAAGTGATTTTAACCACCGCAACAGAATTAGAATTTTGGGTAAAAACCCCGGAAGAGTCTGCAGATGAAGAAAAACTAACGACTTCCCAGATGTTAAAAGAACAATATTGGAAGCGAACCAAAGGCAATGTAAGAACTGCTTTGGAAGAAGTGATGATCGTTTTAGAAGACTATGGATTCGGACCGGAGATGGCCCATAAAGAAGTGGGTGGGGTCAGTGCAAAAATCGGAGTAAAGGGAAAATTCAATCATGTAATGGAGCAATTGGAAGTAGACTGGAAGTACAGTACAGCCCTTCAAGCAGCGGATAATGAACTATTTATTCGAGAACTGATTGAAGAAGTATTTGAATACTATGGTTTGGAAGTAACTTTTTCGGCTAAGCCTATCGAAGGGGTTGCAGGAAGCGGAAAGCATACTCATGTAGGGGTTCAGTACCAGCTGAAGAATGGTAAGAAAATCAATGCCTTTGTTCCTGAAGATATTAAAACCGACTTCCTAAATCCTGTGGGTTGGGGGGCTTTTATTGGGATTCTAAAAAATTATGATGTGATCAATCCCTTTATCAACTCCACCAATGATGCCTTTAATCGACTGAAGCCCGGTTTTGAAGCCCCGGTTTCCATTGTGGGCTCTGTAGGACATACGCCAAATATTCCTTCAAGAAACCGTACGGTTTTGCTGGGTCTTGTTCGGGATATTGTTAATCCTCATGCTACTCGATTTGAACTGCGCTCACCTAGTCCGAACTCCAATACCTATATCTATGTTGCCGCTATGTACCAATCAATGCTAGACGGTATTAAAGAAGTGTTAGCAGGTAATCTATCGGCGAAGGAAATTGAAAGAGAGTATTCAAAATCGTTAGGCGAGGAAAAATTCTATTTGGAAAAAGACCGGGTGTATCGAAGTGAAAAGGATGTTTTTGACGATTATACGGAGGATGAACGACAAAGAATGTTTGGATTGTCTCCGGCTACGGTATGGGAATGCATCCATATTTTCAATCAAAACTATGAAAAAAAACTAATGCTACATCGAGGTGGGGTTTTTGAAGAAAAAATTATCCATTCTATTATTGAAGCAAATTTGGATATTTGGATTAAAGAACTGATCGGTCGAATTTTACCAGAAAACATTGAACTGGTAAGAGCTTGCAAAAGACTCCACGGAAATCAGAATTTATCGGATTTGGATGTGGTAAACTGGGAAAAGATCAACAAAATCCGTTACGAACTGATGAAGGATCGACTGGATAAAACCTCGTTATTCTCAAAACTCAAAAAGGAACTGAAGGAAAAGAATTATTTGGAAGCATCCAAACTTCAGCAGGAAATGCAACGAAATATTACGAATTTGAAAACTTTATATGGTGAGTACCGGAAAAATCTTATAGAAGACATTAACGGATCGAATGATTTTTAAATTTAATCCCACTGTTTTAATAAGTGATTCCTGGGTATAGAAACTATAGGGTTCAGTCAAATATGAAAGGAAGTGTCAGGATGTATTGCAGAAATTTAGAGAAGGGATTTAAAAAAATTTCCGATGCCATGAATCTTCAACAGTCTAAAGAGGAAGCAAGAAAGAAAGGACTGATCAAGGGTTTAGCCTTCGGTGCTCTTCTTGGTGCGGTACTCGGTGTGTTATATGCGCCGGATAGGGGAGAAGTCACCCGGCAAAAAACAAAGGATGAAGCCATTCGCTTAAAAGAGCAGATGGAAGAGCATTTTGAACATGGAAAAGAACGGGCCTCGGAACTCTTAGAAGAAAAAAAGGGTCGTGCGGAAGAAATCTGGTTAAGTACAAAAACCAATTTCACAGCAGAATCTGAAAGTGTTGAAGAAGAAATAGATTCTGATGATGAAGAACAAGTAAAGGAATAAAAATTATTAAAAAGGGGAGATATTATGGAGTTTACAATAGACCTACAATCAATTTTAATGCTTGTATTAATTGTCTTGGTTATTGCCATTGTGTTATTTGTGTTAAAGCTGGTACAAACGATGAAGGGAATCAATAGAGTAATCGAAACCAACGAAAAAAATATTAATGCTACTATGGACAGTATCCCTATTATTACAAAAAATATTGAAGAGGTTACTACAGGAATCAACGAAGAAATGGAAAACATCACGGGATCTATTGAAAGTGTCAGCAATACCATTGACACGACCACAGACTTGGTGGATACCTTAAACCAAGAAGTATTACAACCATTATTAGAGTTAGGGGCTTTGTTGATGACCATTAGAGATTTTATTCCGAAGAAAAAGAAGAAAAAGGGTTTATTCAAATAATACATAACTGTATAAAAAAGCGGTTAAAGCCGCTTTTTTCTTAAACCCTAAAGGAGGAATCCCATTGAAAGAAATCGTGTTAGCTGCAGGTTGTTTTTGGGGAGTGGAAGCTTACTTTTCAAGAATAACAGGGGTGGTAAAAACCGAAGTCGGTTATGCAAACGGTAATACGGAAAATCCCACTTATGATGAAGTGTGCCATATGAACACCGGGCATGCAGAAGCTTGCTATGTGAAATTTGATGATAGTGTGATATCTTTAAGTGACTTGCTCGAAAGGTACTGGAAAATTGTGGATCCTACAGTATTAAACCGACAAGGTCCGGATACCGGTGCCCAGTATAGGACAGGGATCTATTTTATGGATAATAAAGATGAAGTAATTATTAAAGCATCTCTTCAAGAAGAGCAAAAACAATATAATAAAGATATTGTTACGGAAGTCAAACCCTTAGTAAACTATTATAGGGCGGAAGAAGTTCATCAAAAATATCTGGAGAAAAATCCAGGAGGGTATTGTCATATTGATTTGTCAAAAATTGATTAATGATGCTTGACAATTACGAACAATCCTTTATAATAGTTACAAATAGTTAAATAAATTATCGAACAGTGAAGGAATCAGTAGCAGAAATGTCGTCGCGAATTAGAGAGAAAACTGGTTGGTGAAAAGTTTTCCGGATAGATCTGTGAATTACACTCCCGAGTTCCGGCATGAAAATGCCGCGTATAAACTACGTTACGGTTATTAAGAGACATTCTACACTGTAGGATGTAATTAAGGTGGTACCGCGAGCTTTTCGTCCTTAGCATAGAATAAGGAGAAAAGCTTTTTTTGTATTTAATTATATTAATACTATCAGCAGAGAATTTTTCGTTACCTAAAACAATCGATAGAGGAGGATTAAGATGAAAAATGTGTATGATGAACTGCAAGAACGAGGTTATATTGAACAGGTTATTCATGAAGAAGAATTAAAAAGTTTGCTGGAAAAGGAATCCGTAAGTTTTTATATCGGATTCGATGCTACGGCTCCCAGTTTAACCCTTGGACATTTTGTTCAAATGATGGTGATTAAAAGAATGCAACAAGCCGGCCATCGGCCCATTATATTATTCGGTGGTGGAACTACCATGATCGGAGATCCTTCTGGTAAACAGGATATGCGTAAAATGCTTACAAAGGAGACCATTAATGAAAACATTGAATACTTTAAGGGTCAGTTTCAAAAGTATATTGACTTAAGTGAGGAAAAGGCTATTGTAGTGAACAATGCGGATTGGTTACTGGACTTGAATTATATTGATTTCATCCGAGAAATTGGGAAGCATTTTACGATTAATCGAATGTTAAGTGCAGAGTGTTATAAGTCCCGCTTAGACAAAGGATTAACTTTTTTGGAGTTTAATTATATGATCATGCAATCCTATGACTTTTTAGAGCTTTACCGTCGTTATAACTGTAAACTTCAAGTAGGAGGAAGTGATCAGTGGTCTAACATCATCGGGGGATATGAACTTGTTCGGAAGCTGGAAAAGGATTCGGTGTTTGCGTTAACCTTTAAACTGCTGACAAATTCTGAAGGGAAAAAGATGGGAAAAACGGAATCAGGAACCATATGGTTGGATCCGGCTAAAACTTCTCCCTACGAATTCTTTCAGTACTTGCGAAATGTGAACGATGCCGATGTGGAAAACTGCTTAATGCTTCTTACAATGATACCAACAGAGGAAGTAAAACGGCTTTCCGCTATGGAAGGAAAAGAAATTGAAAAAGCGAAAGAAGTATTGGCTTTTGAGACCACCAAGCTAGTCCACGGCGAAATCGAAGCGACAAAAGCTTTGGAGACGGCAAGAGCCCTGTTTTCAGGGAAAGCCCAATCCGACAATGCACCGACTTCAGAAATAAATAGAGATGATTTTGCAAAAGGGATGGATATTTTAACTCTGCTCACCAAAACCGGCCTCATCAGTTCACGAGGAGAAGGAAGACGCCTGGTACAACAGGGGGGAATTTATATTAATGAAGAAAACATAGACGACATTCATCATTTAGTGACTTTGGAAACGTTTGAAGAAGATAAATTAATGATTCGCAAAGGAAAGAAAATCTATCACCAAGTAAGGATTCATCCATAAATTAACAACTTTTAAATACGTAAAAACCTTCTGAGGTGCTCTCAGAAGGTTTTTTATTTAAAGATTCCTTTTGATTTTAATTGTTCATAAGATCTCGCTTAATAATAGTTTAAATATTTTTTTAGCTCCCAATCATGAATTTCCTGACTATACTCTTTCCATTCCGCTCTTTTTGCTTTGAGATACAAGTGAAAAATATGCTCTCCTAGAGATTCCTTCATAAAATCGCTTTTTTCAAGTTCATTAAGAGCTTCTCCAAGAGTCTCCGGAAATCTTTCGATTTTCTTTTCTTCACGAGTTTTGCAATCCATATCATAGGTGCATCCGTCAAAGTATGCGGGAGGTTCAATTTCATTTTTAATTCCATCAAGTCCTGCTGATAGAATTGCCGCAAGGGCTAAATAATGATTTGCTGTTGGATCAGGATTACGAAGTTCAACTCTCGTACCAGATCCACGAGTTCCAGGAATTCGAATCAATGGGGTTCGGTTTTCAACTCCCCAAGCAATATCTGTTGGAGCCTCATAACCGGGAACAAATCGTTTATATGAATTTACCGATGCATTGGTAATGGCAGAGAAAGCCCTAGCATGTTTGATAAGACCACCGATAAAGTAATAGGCTTCTTGAGATAATCCAAGTTCATCCTCTTTATCTTCGAAGATATTTTTGCCGTCCTTAAATAAGGATTGATTGATATGCATACAGGTTCCATGTGCATCTTTTAGGGGTTTTGGCATAAAGGTAGCATGCAATCCATGTTCTTTTGCAATGGTCTTAACAACTAATTTGAAAATAGAGATTTGATCTGCAGCTTTTAAGGCTTCTCCGTATTTAAAGTCAATTTCATGTTGTCCCGGAGCGGCTTCATGATGAGATGCTTCAATCTCAAAACCAAGTTTTTCCAGCATTAATACCATATCCCGTCGGGCATCTTCACCTAAATCCGTGGGAGACATATCAAAGTAACCCGCATTATCTTGAATTTTTGTAGTAGGATTTCCGTCTTTATCCCTTTCGAATAAAAAGAATTCTACTTCAGGGCCTACAAAATACTCATATCCATATTCTTTCAGTTCTGCTAAGACTTTTTTAAGAACCCCTCTTGGACATCCGTCAAACGGTGTTCCATCGGTATTGTAAACATCACATATCATTCCTGCTGCTTTTCCTTCCGAGTCGGTTCTCCAAGGGAAAATCTGGAATGTGGATTGATCAGGGACTAGCACCATATCAGATTCTTCCACTCGCACAAAACCTTTAATGGAAGAACCGTCAAACATCACTTCTCCGTTCAAAGCGGAATCCAGTTGGCTTGAGGTAATGGCAACATTTTTGGGTTTGCCAAAAACATCGGTGAACTGAAGATTGATAAACTTCACATTTTCCTCTTGCACCAACTGCTTAATATTGTCACTGGATAAATCACTACTTAAATCATTCAACAAAATCACTCCTAGATATATTTTTTTGGAATTATTTATTCCATTTACACTACACTTAACTATATCATTAAGAAGATAATGCAACAACGTCAGTAGATAGCCGTAGAAGGGACTGGTTTTCACTCTGTTGGTCTTAAGTCTTTATAGCACGGTTTTCTTTAATAATCGTCTATTATTTGGTCAAATGCTTTAAAATAGTTGAAAATGAAATAACCTGGAGTAGCATCCATAAGGATTCCGCTCCAGGTTATTACTTAATCATTTAATATGTGTAGTACTTAAGCTTGTGGTGGTACAAAAGTTCGTGTGGATAGTTCTTTGTCAAGCATAAACAATCCATTAGGATTATTGTTGATAAGTTTAAGTTTTCCTAATAAATCTGTCATTGTGGATTCTTCTTCTACCTGTTCGTCAACAAACCAGTTTAAAAAGCTAATGGCAGGATAATTTTTTTCATCCATGGAAATATCCATCAAATGATGAATGCGCTTTGTTACAAATTGTTCATGTTCTAATCCCGCAGTAAAAACGTCAACCATGGACTCGAAATTGGTTCTAGGATCATCATAACCGGTAATTAGAACTTTGCCTCCCATTTCATTGATGAAATTAAAAAACTTCATTGCATGGAATCGTTCTTCCTCTGCTTGGACAATAAAGAAATTTGCAAAACCTTCCAGGTTTTGGTCTTTACAGTAAGCAGCCATAGCTAAATAGTAATTGGCTGAGAAAAATTCGTGCTTAATCTGCTCGTTAAATTCTTCTAAAAGTTTTTCTGATAACATAAAAATCCCTCCTGTTTATTCATAATTTAATTTAGTGTATCTATAGTTATTATAACACAATTAGTCTGTTTTTGAATGGGAAATAGAAATTTAGAAAGAAAGGTGGCTCATGACTTTTTATCTGAAGGAAAACAAGGTATAATAGATATTAAAGATCTTTATAGATAGGATTCGTTTTATGAAATTATTGATCAAATAGAAAGTTGGCATATCAGATGAAATATAAACTCTTAGCAACAGATATGGATGGAACATTATTACAAAACGATAAAAAAATCTCTTCGAGGAATCTTAATGCCCTGGAGTCTGCCAGTAAAAAAGGCATTGAGATTGTGATTGCCACGGGAAGGTCCTACAGTACATTGAAAAAATATACGAACTTGTTTTCCTTTGATTGTTATCTTATTACAAACAATGGATCCATTATCCGCAATAAAGGTCATGATGTTGAGAAATCTGTGTGTTTGGAACCGGAAGCAACAAGGGAAATTATTAAGGTGCTAATCAATGAAAAGGTATACTTTCACAGTTCCGATGCGGAAAATATTTATATCCAAAGTTATAAAGCCCGATTTTCAGAGGCTAAGCGATTTTTGAAGCATGAGTATACTAATCCTGTAACCCTTTATAAATCCTTAATTTTAAAAATGATTTTTGATAAAAACCTTAAAAAAATTAATTTTCATGAATTTGCAGATCAAAACATCTCAATAAATACCTTTTTTATTCTTTCCGAACAGGAAGGGGTTTTAAGTAAAATCAAAGAACAATTAAATCAAATAAAAGGTGTTGCGGTTACCAGTTCATCATCGAATAACCTTGAAGCCTTAAGCGATAAAGCTTCAAAAGGGACTGCCCTAAGTTATGTAGGTGAAAAACTTCAGATACAAAAGAAAGAAATGATTGCAATAGGGGATCAATTAAATGATCTTTCCATGATTCAATCTTCCGGTCTGGGAGTGGCCATGGCAAATGCCGATAAAAAAGTTTTAGAAAAAGCCGACTGGGTTACAAAAAGTAACGAAGACCATGGTGTGGCTTATGTAATAGAACAGTTGCTGTAATAGATATGAAATTTAACAGAGATAACAAAGACAGAATGTCTAAGAACTAACTGGTACAGCCTTAGAATATTACATTTGGGAGGAATAATTATATGAAAGAAACCATGATCATGAGTCCCGGTCCTACGGAAGTTCATGAAGAAGTTAGAAGGGCAATGGCATCCCCAATTACGCTACCGGAAGGACATCCTGAGTTTATTGATTACTATTTAAGCCTAACAGATAAGTTTAAAAAAATATTCAAAACCAAAAATGATGTCCGAATATTAAACGGAGAAGGGATATTAGGATTAGAAGCGGCCATGGCCTCCTTATTAGAATCCGGTGATAGGGTACTATGTATCGAAAACGGATTATTTGGTAAAACGTTTGGGGAAATGGCAGAAAGCTATGGAGCTGAAGTAACCTATTTTTCTTCAGATAGTAAAAAACCCATCGATATTAATGGATTGGAGAAGTTTTTAATAAAGAACCGAGATTATAAACTCGCAACCTTAGTACATTGTGAAACTCCTACCGGAGTTATTAATAATATTGAAAAAATCTGTGCTTTGTTAAATAAGCATGGAATACTCAGTGTAGTGGATGCGGTATCAACCATAGGTGGAGAAAAAATCGAAACAGATCAATGGAATCTTGATATAGTAATCACAGCGTCTCAGAAATGCTTGTCGGCCCCATCGGGTTTGGTCATAATGAGTATCAGCACTAAAGCATGGGAAATGATGTCGAACAAAAAACAAAAGACCCGAAGTTTCTATACCAATTTATTACTTTGGAAAGATATTGAAAAAAATAAAGCATTGCCTTATAGCCAGCCGATTTCACTTTTATATGCATTGGATAAAGCGATTGACCGATGGAATCAGGAAGATATGATTGCTCGTCATAACTTCCTTGGAAATGGAGTAAAGCAAGCGGTGATCAATGCAGGGTTAAGTCTCTATCCTGACAGCGGATTTTCAAATACTGTATCCACAGTGGTAATTCCCCAAGGAATCACCTACAAAATGATCCGAGATGAGTTATGGAAAGAGCATAAAATTCATGTGTCAACTTCCCTGGGAGAATTATCCGGGAAAGTTCTACGTATTGGTCACATGGGAGAAAATTGCAATGAAGAAAAACTATACCGACTATTGAAAGCTATAACCATGGTGCTTAAAAAATATGGCGTTTTTTTAAAGGAAGATCTACATAAGGCTTTTGTAGATGCTCTGAGTAAATAACAAGGAGGAATATGGCATGATAAGAGATATCAGAAAATTAGATGGAGATATTAAACAGGAATATGGATTAATTCTTTCAAGTCTATTGAAAAATCTAAAAGATACAGATGTTTTTCAAATAAATGCCCTCTATAAAGTGATGGCTTATATCCAAATCCCAAAAAAACATCGAAAAAAGATTCTAGACTTTTTCATGAACAGTGGTATAGAAGAGCCTTCTGTACAAAGATCTATAGATTCTTTATTAAGTAGGGTAAAGGGTCAGGAGCGAGACATTCTTCGCTTTACATTAATGCAGGATATATTATCTGTTTTAACAGCTAATCATTATGTATCCGAAGATGAGAAAGAACTCATAGAGAAAATTCAACATCATTTACAAATAACCGATGAACAAATGCAAGTTTTTGAAGGGGAATTAAACCAGACAGGAGAGCTGGCTCTAAGGACAAAAATCTCGGATAAGAAAATATTGTTCAAAAGAAAAATCAGCAAATGTATAGCCATCGGTATACCCTTAGCTTTGTTATATTACAGTCCCCATAATGCGTACCGCCATAATTTTAAAAGTTTTGCATTGTTGCAAATCGATAAAAAAATCAACCCTCAGAAATCAGTTTTTTCTTTAGGAAAATACTTGGTACTGGGAGGAATTCTCTACAAAGGGGTTATTTGGGGAGTAAATCAAAAGAGAAAAAAACAGGATAAATTGGAAAAAATGCTGACAGAGGAATCTCAACAATTAAAGAATCTTGGGCGAAAATACCTTGAAGAGGACCTTGCTTATTGTGAGAAAATTCATGGAAGAAATGTCTTGAATGATAACCAGATAAGATTTACAATATTAATGGAAAAAACTTTAAAGTTTATTAATGATTAAATATATAAGAATCACTAATGAAAGGAAGATCAAATTGTCTAAAGCAAAGATCATCGCTTTAATACTGATCATTTTCTTTTCAATAGTTACAATTACCGGTTGTAATATTGTAGAGGGAGAAAACAATCAAGAGGAAGAGAACAATCAAGAATCAGAAACAGAAAAAGATAATAGCCTGGAGGAAAAAGACCCTAATGAAGAACAAGAGAATGTTGAAGAAATTGAAGAAATCGAAGAACTTACTGAAGTAACTATCACTGCCGTAGGGGATGTGATGGTACATGAAAGTCAATTAAATGCTCAATACGATGAAACGGAAGATTCCTATGACTTTTCCAATAATTTCGAATACTTAGAACCTTATCTGGAAAATAGCGACATCAATATCGCTAACTTGGAAACCACCTTTGCCGGTAGAGACAGAGGGTATTCAAGTTTTCCATTATTCAACACTCCTGATGCCTTAGGCAAAGCCCTTGGAGAGGCAGGCTTTAACATTATCAGTACCATCAATAACCACACTTTTGATACCGGAGAACAAGGTTTTTTCAGGACATTGGAAGTTTTAGAGGAACAAGGTCTTATCCCTGTGGGTACCCGAATGGATGAAACCGAAGACCGGTATGTGATTGAAGAAATCGAAAATATAAAAGTAGGAATTACCGCTTATACTTATGAAACTCAGCGAAATGAAGAGCAGATCACTTTAAACGGAATTTCAATACCCTCTCACTTAGAACCTTTGATGAATACGTTTCATGATCATTATAAGGAAGAAGCGCTAGTTGAAATGGAAGAGATTATCCAAGGAATGAAAGCGGATGGGGCTGAGGTCATCATATTTAACCTTCATTGGGGAAATGAGTATCACCGGGAACCTAGTGATCACCAAAGAGAACTCGCCACTAAACTGTCAGAACTCGGAGTCGATATCATATTTGGAAGCCATCCCCATGTGGTACAACCCATAGATATCATTGAAAATAATGGACAGGAAACCCTGGTGATTTATTCTATGGGGAACTTAATATCCAATCAACGAGAAGAAACCTTAAGAAACTATACGAATAATGCTCAGTATACGGAAGATGGTCTTATGGTTCATGTAACCTTCCAAAAGAGTTCTTTGTCCGGAGAAATAGAACGAACCCTAGTAGAATACACCCCATTATGGGTGCACCGTTATACTAGGGGAAATGGTTTTGGATATTCTGTACTACCGGTAGCGGAGGCCATCGAGAATTTTGATGCTTTTAATATTCAATCCGATGCACTAAAAAATAGACTTCGAACATCTCTAGAACGAACGGAAGCCATGGTAAATATGAATATTGATTCCTTTATACTCAAAACTCATACTTCGGAGTAGAGCAAAGGATTTCTTGCGATTTAACATCTATGCTTGAAAAAAAGCAAAGGATCCAGTACACTAGTATCAGCAAAATGTAGGAGTGGGCAAATGAAACTTGAAGGAAAAGCAATAAAAAACTTAGATTTTTCCATGCTTGCGGTAGTAATCATGATCTCCATCTTCGGAATTATCATGATTTCTAGCGCCACC
>SLKF01000198.1 GCA_007134725.1 Clostridiales bacterium
AAGAAAACGGAAGAAATATAGTTGCGGTACTTGAAGATTGTAAACTGCAAGAGCTCACGGAAACCGTTAAAAAAGAGGCGGAAATTTCTTTTGTGGATCTTACGGATCCCATTGGAAATCGAATTTATCAACGAAGCATTGCCTTTGTTTTTATTCGGTCTGCCATGGAGCTTTTTTCCGGTTGTGAAGTTTCTGTTGAACATTCCATCAGTAAGGGGCTTTACTGCGAAATTCATTATAAAAGAACGTTGCAGGAAGAAGATATCGAAAGAATTGAACAGAGAATGAAAGAAATTATTGAAGAAAATGTCCCTTTTGAAAAAGAAAAGGTTTCTGTTGATGAAGCAAAACAAATTTTTGAGGAATATGGCCAAAGGGGAAAAGTCAATCTCATGAAATACCGGGAAAAACCTTATATTAATCTATATAAATGCGGTTGGTTGAAAAATTACTTTTATGGATACATGGTTCCCTCTACGGGATACCTTAAGGACTTCAAACTTCAGTATTATAAACCGGGAGTGGTACTTCAGTTTCCTATCATCAGTGAAGGAGGAAAAATCCCGGAATTTGAAGAGCAACCAAAATTATTTAAAATATTCCGGGAATCGGAAAAATGGGGAGAAATTCTCGGAGTGGACTATGTGGCGTCATTAAACGATCTGGTCGTTTCCAATTTGGATGGGAAATTTATTCGAATTGCGGAGGCGCTTCATGAAAAAAAAATCGCCAATATTGCCGATGATATTTCCCGGGACCTTACCCATCGAAAAGTGATTCTAATCGCCGGACCATCATCTTCAGGAAAGACGACTTTTGCCCAGCGTCTGGCAATTCAATTATCGGTAAACGGTTTAAAGCCGGTAAGTGTTTCTTTGGATAATTACTTTGTTAATCGTGAAAATACTCCCTTGGATGAAAACGGGGATTATAACTTTGAATCCCTTCACGCTATTGATGTGGAACTCTTTAATCATGATTTAAAGAACATTCTAGCCGGAGAAAAAGTTGCTCTTCCAACCTTTAACTTTCATAATGGTAAACGGGAGTACAACGGAGAGACGATCCAAATTGATAAAGATCAACCGGTGATCTTGGAAGGTATTCATTGTTTGAATGATCAGCTGACGAAGGACATTGATCCTCGGACCAAATTTAAAATATATATCAGCGCGCTGACACAGTTAAATATTGATGAACACAACCGCATTCCAACAACGGATCTTCGATTAATTCGAAGAATTGTTCGGGATAACAAGTTCCGATCCAATGATGTGGAAACTACCCTGGAACTGTGGAAATCCGTACGTAAAGGAGAAGAGCAAAATATTTTCCCCTTTCAGGAACAAGCGGATGTGATGTTTAATTCCGCTCTGTTTTATGAGTTGGGAGTGTTGAAAAAATATATTGAGCCCTTACTCCGTCAAGTACAATCCTGTTCCAAATATTATCCTGAAGCTAAAAGACTGCTGAAATTCCTAAGTTACTTCGTGGTCATTCATGATGAGGAGAACATTCCTAAGACTTCCATACTGCGGGAATTTATAGGTGGTAGCACATTGCACTAATTATCAGAGGAGGAAAATTTATGCAGGAATTTATCCAAAAAATAATTGAAGATAATAAAAAATATATTGAAAACGGAAGTCTGCCGGAATACATTCCTGAACTGACAAAAGCTAAAAAAGATGCCTTAGGCATGAGTGTGGTGACCGTAGACGGCAAAGAATACCATGGCGGAGATTATCAATATAAATTCACGATCCAAAGCATTTCGAAAGTGATCTCTTTACTCCTTGCCTTAGAGGAAAAAGGAGAAGAATATGTTTTTAGCAGAGTTGGTATGGAACCTACGGGAGATCCCTTTAACTCCATGATTAAGCTGGAAACCGTAATGCCATCGAAGCCTTTCAATCCTATGATTAATGCGGGAGCCATTGCCATCAGTTCCATGATTGAAGGACGGAGTTCCATGGGAAAAGTGGAAAAACTACTGGCTTTTTTTCGTCAGATAACCGACAACCCCGAGTTAACCATTAATGAAAATGTGTATCTGTCAGAAAAAAGAACAGGAGACCGGAACCGGGCTCTTGCCTATTTTATGAAAGATGTGGGGGTTATTGAAAAGGACGTGGAAGGAAGTTTGGATGTGTATTTTAAACAATGCTCTATTGAAGTTACTACGAGGGATATAGCCCGAATTGGAGCGTTTTTAGCCAATAATGGTGTGGACTTGAAAAGCGGTAAATCCTTGGTGCAAGAAAAGCACATAAAAATTGCTAAAACCTTTATGTTTACCTGTGGAATGTACAATGCCTCCGGAGAGTTTGCCATCAATGTAGGTATACCAGCGAAAAGCGGGGTTGGCGGAGGGATTTTAGCCACGGTACCGGGAAAGATGGGAATTGGTATTGTAGGTCCTTCTCTAGACGAAAAAGGCAATAGTATTGCAGGTGTTCAAATGATTAAAGATTTTTCGGAAAAATACAAACTCTCAATACTTTGAAAAAATAGACTTTGACAAAAATCTGAAAAAGTAATAAAATTATAGATAATACATATGATTCTTTTTATACATTTAATTGTTCTCATGTTTACAATAAAAATAATAAGGTGGTAAAACAATGAAAGACATTATGGTTTTAAGAGATCTTGATCAGATCAAAGCAATCAGTCATTTCTACCGAGTGGAAATTCTAGAATGTTTCGAGGATGATGTACCCCAAACAGCCAAGCAAATTTCAGAAAAACTGGAAGAACCCCATGCGAAGATCAATTATCATATCAAGAGTCTAGTTAAGGTAGGAATTCTTAACTTGGTGGATGAGCGCGTAAAGTCGGGAATTATTGAAAAATATTATTTACCTGCTGCAAAAGTTTTGATGATTGATAAAAACTTTATCAAAAATGGTGGAGATGAATTAACTCAGTCGATCATCCAGGCATATATATCGATTTTTGAGAAAATCAACAGTGATTTTTATAAAAATATTGAAATTACCGATGCATCCAGGTTTATCAACCAATATAGTGACTATTACCTGACAAAGGAAGAATCCAAAGAATTAATGAAAAAAGTTGAAAATGTAATGGTGGATTATTTA
>SLKF01000196.1 GCA_007134725.1 Clostridiales bacterium
AATAAAATGAGAAATTATTTTAACTTATTAAAACAGGCAAAAAAACACAGATGATTTAAAATAAGCCCTTGCCAAGAAGGCCAACTTACGGTATGATATATAACATCTGTTTACGAAAACACTGCAGCAGAGGAAAGAAAAAAACTAGGAGGTTTTATTATGTTAAAGAAAATAGTTGTACTTATTATGATTTTATCCGCCCTGTTTTTCATCGGATGCGGTGAAGAAGAAGACGGTGTCGTTGAAGGAGAAGAACTGTCGGGAGAAGAAGCGGAAGCGGCCTTGGAAGAAAGCACCTTAGCGGCCATTCAAGAGCGGGGGGAATTTACCTTTGCCATGACCGGAGCCTATCCTCCCTTTAACTTTATCGCTGAGTCCGGAGAACTTGAGGGATTCGATATTGATATTGCCAACGCCATTGCCAACGAGATGGGAGTAAAGGCCGTAGGGATTACCTTAACCTGGGACGGATTGATTACCGGGCTGAACAACGGACGATTTGACAGTATTATCGGATCCATGGCCGTAACGGAAGATCGATTGGAACAAGTGAATTTTTCCGATCCTTATTATTATGACGGAGCCCAATTCTTCGGATTGGAAGATGCCACAGAGGAAGACTTAGCCGATTATGACAGCCCCGATGTGGGAGTGGTAACGGGAACAACCTTTCACAATTACTTAACGGAAGAAGTGGACAATGTGGGAGATATCCTACAGTTTGATAGTGATGTAGACAATATGCGGGCGGTAAATCAGGGAAGAGCCGACGGAATGATTACCGGAGTTTTAGTGGGCCTGAATGCCATCGACGAGTATGATATGCCCTTAAAGCCTATCGGAGAGCCTCTTTATGTAGAAGAAATTGCCATCGCCCTGAGACAGGGAGACGATGATCTTCAAGATGCCATCAACGACGCCTTAGCCACCATTAAAGAAGACGGTACCTATTCGGAAATCAGTGAAAAATGGTTTGGTACCGACATCTTAGAAGATCAACAATAGGAGGACAGAACGTGGAGATGTTAAGTGAATGGATTCAAAGTATGCAGGAGTTTTTTGAAGTAGTCTTTATCTATATCCCGAGATTTATTCCCGGGGTCATCATGACCTTGCAATTATCGGTTTTATCCATTGTGCTGGGTACGGTCTTCGGACTGACCGCCACCTTGTTTAAAATGACCAAAATCAAACCCTTGGAAAAGCTGATTGACGTTTATATCAGTATCGTTCGGGGAACGCCCTTACTGCTGCAGCTGATCTTTATTTTTAATGCCCTGCCGGAGATCGGGATTACCTTTTCCCCCTTTATCTCCGCGGCCATCGGTCTTGCATTTCACAGTGGGGCCTATATCAGTGAGATCTTTCGTGGAGCCATTCAATCCATTGACGGAGGTCAGCGGGAAGCCGCAATTTCTCTCGGGATGAACAAATGGCAGGCCATGAAACGGATCACATTGCCCCAGGCATTTAAGCGATCCGTTCCCTCACTGGGAAATCAGTTTATCATTGCCATTAAGGATTCTTCCTTAGCCAGTGCCATTACCATTACAGAAACCTTAATGCTTACAAGACAATTTGTGGCGGCAACCTTTAATCCCTGGCCCATATTCTTTGTGGCGGGAATTTACTACATGCTGATTACCACCATACTAAGCAAAGCACTGCTAAGATTAGAAAAGAGGTTGAAAGTATATGAGCGATAAAAAAAATGCAGTAGAGGAAACAATAAATGAAACAACAGTGGATGCAACAACTAAAGAATCGGATCTGATCCGTGGTGAAAACTCAGAAAAATCCACCCCCATGATTGAAATCAAAAACCTTCATAAATACTTCGGAGAGTTGGAAGTGTTAAAGGGGATCAATATGACCGTGGAAGAGGGAGAAGTAGTGTGTATGATCGGATCCAGCGGATCCGGGAAAAGTACCCTTCTTCGATGCATTAATTATCTGGAGAAAAAGAATCAGGGAGAGGTTTTCATCGAAGGGGAAAAAGTTCAGGAAACCCCCCAGGCCATTAACGCCATGCGTCAAAAAGTGGGTATGGTGTTTCAGCGTTTTCATCTGTTTCCCCATAAGACCGCCATCCAAAATGTGATGGAGGGCCCGATCACCGTAAAGGGAATGGAAAAGGAAGAGGCGAGAGTCCTTGGACGAAAGCTTCTGGAAAAAGTGGGGCTTTCCGATAAGGAAGAGGAATACCCCGCCATGCTTTCCGGTGGCCAGCAGCAGCGGGTAGCCATTGCCAGAGCCCTGGCCATGGAGCCGAGAGTGATGCTCTTTGACGAGCCCACCTCCGCCCTGGACCCCGAGCTGGTGGGAGAAGTGCTGGCCGTTATGAAAGACCTGGCCCGGGACGGCATGACCATGATCATCGTCACCCATGAAATGGGCTTTGCCCGGGAAGTTGCGGACAAGGTGATTTACTTAAATGACGGCGTCATTGAAGAAGCCGGCACCCCGGGGGAACTTTTCGAGAATCCGGAAAATCCAAGATTGCAGGCCTTTCTTGGAGAAATAGAGTTTTAGTCTTTACAACTTAAGGAAATAGAATTTTAATCCTTACCCCTTCATTCGGAGCAGACCATCTGCTCCGTTTTTTTTATTTTTAAAGTCTTTATGCCCAAATTTTAGTATTGAATATTCTTTGAAAGGGTCCTGGGGATGCCCTGGTAATTTGCTAAATGAAAATAACTATCATTATATATTTTAAAACAGGCATTTATGGGTAACAATATATTGTTAGAAGATTTGATTATCCGCCGCAGGTTCTCCGCTTAACAGGAGATTAACAGCGGTTGTAATAGTTTGATCCCAGGGGGAAGAAAAATTCACTGGAAATGCAATAAGAAATTGATACAAAAGAATGAATCAGAAGGAGGAAAAGAACATGAAAAAGCAGTTATTTATTCCGGGACCGGTGACGGTATCCCAGGACGTACTGGAAAAAATGAGCTCGCAGATGATCGGTCACAGGACCAAGGATGCATCGGAGCTGCAACGCAGAATATCGGATAAGATGCGAAAGGTGATGTTTACGGAAGAAGAAATACTTCTTTCCACCTCTTCCGGAAGCGGACTGATGGAAGGGGC
>SLKF01000236.1 GCA_007134725.1 Clostridiales bacterium
ACTAAGATTTCAAACCATAAATTATTGGCGGTATTCATGGCCACCATAAAGGCAAAGAGGATGACAGGAACTCCTAAAATCTGATTTACCCGCCCTTCCTTAAAGCCATTATCGTAGATTACGAAACTCTTATAATAATTCTTCTTTAAAAATAATACGTATACCGTATATATTCCCAAAAATATCAAAAAAACCGGTAGTACAATCTGGGCTTTAGTCACGAATTCCTTTAAAAAAACCGCTTCATATCCCAACACACCAAACCATTGGTAAGATGCAATCCAGGTCAGAATTTCCGATAAAAACAGTCCCAGTATCACCATGGCTCCGATGATCCAGAAGAATATGCTTTTTCCATAACTTTTCATGGGGTACTTCACTCCTTTATAAAAAATATCCTAGGGAGATTATACACCCTAGGATTCAGAAAAGATAGTTTCTACAGAAATTTATCCCGTTTTTTTTATTTGGAATCCAAAAGACTTAAATCCCCTTGGCTGATCAACTTTTTTTTCCTCATGATTTTTGCAACCCCTAAGGTAAGAATCCCGGGGAGGACAAAATGCAGGGCAGCCATTTTAAAGAACACTGTAACTGCAGGGTTGCCATTTTCCACAACCATTTGGGCGTAGGTGCCGAATTGTCCCACCAATCCGCTGGTTCCCATACCCGCTCCGATGCTATTGCTTTCCATGACGAAGACCACGGTTGCCACGGGTCCCAAAATACCGCTGACAATGATCGGCGGCAACCAGATAATCGGTTTTTTTACGATATTGGGTATTTGAAGCATACTGGTACCCAGACCCTGGGCAATCAATCCGCCGATTCCATTATCTTTAAAACTCATTAGGGAAAAGCCCACCATTTGGGTAGCACAGCCTACCAATGCGGCTCCCGCGGCCAGTCCTTCCAATCCTAAGGATATGGCCAGTGCAGCACTGCTGATCGGTAAGGTTAATAGCATTCCCATGGTAATACTTAGAATAATCCCCATGGGGATCGGATGGAGTTCCGTAGTCGTATTAATAAATGCCCCGATGTAATACATCATGGAACTAACTCCGGGACCTACAAAAACCCCTGCCAATCCTCCAGTGATAATAACCAGTGCGGGAACCAGTACAATATCCACTTTCGTTTTTCCCGCAATGAACTTTGCCACTTCTACGCCTACTAAGGCAGCTATAAAAGCACCTACGGGTTCTCCGATGGCAATGGTTGCTACTCCTTCTTCTAAAGTCACGGTGCCAGCTCCGATGGCTCCGGTTACAATGGATGCAAAAATACCTAGGGCCGGTGCTCCTAAAGTATAGGCCACTCCGGCCCCGATACTGGGCCCCATTAGTCGTTGAGCGATGGTTCCAAAGTTTTGAAGCATGGTAATATTTAAAATTCCCCCGATTTGATTGAGAATCAATCCGATAATTAAGGATGCAAATAAGCCTAAGGCCATGCCATTTAGCGCTTTTGTGATATAATTTCTTAGGGTAACGGTTTCTCCGGAAATTTTCAACCCTTTTCCTCCTTATTTTTAGTTCTTTACATCTGTCTTGTCACTTCACCGTAAAAATATATCACAATTCTATGCTTCGATCAAGTAATTCTTTTTCCTTAACAGGGTGATTAACTTCTGATATACCGCTTCACTGGGTACCTCGATGGTATGCATATGGACCCCATCGGTAAGTTCCGCTAAGGGTTTCGCTTCCACCTCTTCTAAGCGGGCCATAAAATTATCGATATCCAAGCGACTTTGAATATTTAAATTTCCTCGAATTTCTCCATACAGGGGATGCTCCACGATCACGTCGATAATCTTTACTCCCAAATCCACCATGATCCTCAGCTCTTCCTTGAGATCCCTTTCTTTTATATGACGGGTTACGATGGTCTTTTGCAAACCGATCCTCTTTTTTTCAGGAAGTAGATAACCTTGAGGGGTGGCGATAATGGCCTTCCCTTCCGCCCGTAAAAGAGCGATATCCTGTACGATAACCTGTCTGGATACCCTGTATTTTTTTGCTAGTGCACTGCCTTTAATGGGATCCTTTGCTTCTACAATATCCTTTTCAATGGAAATTCTTCTCATTTTCCCCTTCATGAGCCTTCCTCCTTTCTTTATTTTGCATTCTGCATTCTGCATTCTGCATTCTGCTACTACTATTATAGCATCTTCCTCCGCTTTCTCCTTATTTTTTGTCCCCTTCCTTTTGAAGTTTTATTCCCTTTTGGAAAAGTTGATGGATGAATCAAAAAAAACAGAGAATACTCTCTGTTTTGGGGTTTTTGCAAGAACTATTATACTGTGGTTTTTTTGTATTCCTTTTGGAACTTTTCAATGATTTTTTTCTCCATACGGGACACCGTCATTTGGCTGACCTGTAATTCATCCGCCACATGCATCTGGGTCCGATTATTGAAAAAACGATCCCGAAGGACTTTTTTTTCCACGTCATTTAACTTGTTGATCACTTTATCTAAAAAATCTTTGTTCTCGATATTATCAAAATTCTTATCCACTTCTCCGATTAAATCCATAAATTTCATTTCTTTGTCTTCTCCGTCATTGTCGTAAGTTAAATCCAGGGATTTGGGAGTGTACACCTGAGAACCTTCCATGGCTTCCATGATTTGTTCCTCGGTGCAGTTTAAGTACTCGGCTATATCCTTGATGGTCGGGGTTCTTTGCAATTTTTGATGCAACTCATTTTTACAGGTATTGATTTTTTTACTAAGCTCTTGAATCCTTCTGGGAACCCGAATAGACCATCCTTTATCCCGAAAGTGTTTTTTTATCTCTCCGATAATAGTAGGCGTTGCAAAGCTGGAAAACTCAAATCCTTTGGAAGGATCAAAGCGTTCAATGGCATAAATCAACCCGAGAGATGCCACTTGGTAGATATCTTCATATTCTATGCCTTTGTTGATATATTTTTTCGATAGTATTTCAACAATATAAAGATATCGACGGACCAATTCATTGCGAATTTGAATGTCCTTCGTTTCCCTATATTCAATGAATAATTCTTTACTCATCAACTCTTTGAATTCTTCCGCAGAATCATTATGATTTTTCGGATTTTTTTTCATA
>SLKF01000263.1 GCA_007134725.1 Clostridiales bacterium
ATCCTCCTCTCAATTAAAAAGGAATATCTTCGTCATCATCTATCGCTTGAAATTCATCTAAATCCACATCGGATGTGTCAATATCATTGTTACGATCTTTTGGCTTATCCTGCTTTTGATTGGATTGTGGATTTGAAGAAGACCCACCGGATTTTTCCCGTCGCTCTAAAAACTCCACTTCATTGGCAACGACTTCCACAACAAAAACCCGTCTACCTTCTTTGTTTTCATAGCTTCTTGATTGAAGTCTTCCCAAAACCGCTACCTGTTGCCCTTTGGCTAAGTAGTTCGCGCAATTTTCTGCGGTTTTCTGCCAGGTTACGATATTAAAAAAGTCTGCTTCATCACTTTTGGAAAAAGTCCTATTTACTGCCAGACTGAAGGTGGCAACGGCTTTTCCCGTAGCAGTAAATCGAAGTTCCGGATCTTTGGTTAAACGACCGACTAAAGATACACTATTCATTTAATACACCACCTTCACTTTATTCCTTGTCTAATTTCACAACCATTACACGCATCACGCCATCGGTAATACCCAGTACCCGTCGAAGCTCTTTCGGTACATCCGTGCCGGCTTTGAAGTTGAGCAGCATGTAATGACCGTCATTTTTCTTGTCGATGTCATAGGCTAACTTTCGGTTTCCCCAATCATCTACGTTTTCAATTTCCCCATCGGCTTCGATGATTCCCCGTAGTCTCTCAAGGATTGCTTCCTGCTTTTCTTCTTCAAGATCTCCTTGAAGAATGTACATTAACTCATAATTTTTCATTGTTTACACCTCCCTTTGGACATTTAGGCTCTTAAATAAGAGCAGAGAAATGATTTCTCATTATCGAAAATTCATTATATCATGCTAGGATTCCCATTGCAATTTTTTTCGTGAATTCTTTACCGGTGATTCCTTTTTTCTTTCTTTTCAGTTCTTTGATAATTTTTCGTTTGTCTTAGGTAAATGGGGTATATACATCAATACTATGAATTTTTTTCGGGAGGGATCGTTATGGACAAAAAAGTTGGTATTATCGATTTGGGATCAAACTCCGTAAGAATGATTGTGGTGGCGGTTAATGAACGGGGAGCTTACCGACTCATTGATCAGGCGAAAAGTATGGATCGTCTGGGAGAAGGGATGCATACCACGGAGACCATCCAGGAAAAAAGTCTATCCAGGAGTATTTCCACCTTAAAAGTATTTAAAAAGTTTGTGGACTCTTATGAAGTGGATTTGGTCATTCCCGTGGCCACCGCTGCCCTTCGTAGAAGCACCAATCAAAAAGAGGTTTTAAAGCGCATAAAAAAAGAGACGGGCCTTCGTTTCCAAGTGCTTACCACGGACCGGGAAGCCTATTACAGTTATCTTGGTGTTATTAATACCCTACCCTTGGAAGATTTTATAATGGTGGATATTGGGGGGGGCAGTATACAGATTGCCAAAGTACAAAAGCGGAAAATTCAACAGGCGGTAAATCTTCCTTTCGGGTCGATTTCCCTAACGGAAAAATACGATCTTTCCGATGAAATAGCCGATACCACCCGACAGACAGCCTTATCCTTCTTACAGGCCTCCCTTAAAGACATTCCCTGGTTAAACCGGAATGACAACCTCCCGATCCTGGGTCTCGGCGGAACCCTTCGAAGTTTAGGAAGAGTGGCGCAACAAAAATATGCCTTTGAATTTAACAGTCTTCATAATCTCCATCTATCCCCGGAGAACGCCCTGACCCTCATCGATGAGCTGGTGAAAAAAAGCTACAGAGAACGGATGAATACTCCAGGTATGGATCCGGATCGAGGGGATATTATTGCAGGAGGGCTTCTTCCTTTTCAAGCCCTTTTAGAGCATTTGCAGCCTCCCACTTTTATTCTAAGCACCAGTGGATTACGGGAAGGATTGTTTTACGAGAAATTTTTACAGGATCTCTCGCCTCAACCCATGCCCATAAAAAATGTGTTGGATCATAGTATTTATAACATTTTAGGTCGTTATCATATGAACATTACCCATGCAGAAAAAATTCATTATATTTCCCTCAAGCTCTTTCGTGCCCTGCAACGGGTTCATCATTTGTCCCCTGAATACGAGGGGATTTTACGAACCGCTGCCATGCTCCATGACCTGGGGATGAATGTGGATTATTATAACCATCATAATCATAGTTTTTATCTCATACTCCATTCCCGGATTTACGGTCTTTCCCAAGGGGAAATCATATTATCCGCTTTTATCGCCGGTGAACATCGAGGGTCCGCCTTAAGCCAAGTGCATGAACCTTACTTTAAGTACCTTTCCGAAAAAGAGAAAAAAGTCATTGAAATATTGGGGATGTTTTTGAAAATTTCTGAGATGTTGGATCGCAACCAATACGGACAGCTGACCAAAATCTCCACCTTCTTAGAGGAAAAAGACTTTACCGTAACCCTGCTTTCTTCGGAGGCCATCGGTATTGAAGCTTTTAGTATTGAACCCTTTAAAAAAGAATTTTATGATCTCTTTGGCAAAAACCTTCATATTAACACGGATCATTACTGATTTTATTTTAAAACAAGCCTTAGAAGGTTCCCGATAGGAATCTCTTCTAAGGCTTGTTTTATAAGGGTATGGCTCTTTAGCTTTTTTTCTCTCCGTTAATTTTGGTGATTCTACGCTCCAACTCTTTTCGGGGTAGCCAAATCTGATGTTCGCATCCCAGACACTTAATGCGAAAATCCGCGCCTGTGCGAAGAACTTGGAAGGTTTTTGCTCCGCAGGGATGGGATTTTTTTAAGGTAACCTCATCACCGACTGCTAATTTTAAGGGCATCTGATCACCTCCTGTTTATAACGTAATGGTCTTCTTGGCCGCATTGGATTTTTCTACAATATCATACATATTCCCGATCCCGCCCACTAACAGTCGATTTTTCACTTTATAAAAGTCGAGGCAGGTTCCACAGGAGATAATTTCGACCCCTTTTTCTTCCAGTTTTCTCAGATGATCAATTACCGCTGATCCTTCTACGGTAAGTCGTACCCCGGCGTTTAAAAACAGTATCCGTCTCGGCATTTTTGATGCTTCTGTCAGGGTATAAATATATCCTTTCATCA
>SLKF01000139.1 GCA_007134725.1 Clostridiales bacterium
CCTCATTATCGCCAAAGTTCAGTTGAACCATATAGTCAAAGTTTGATATGTTCATCGGTTCTTGTTGAGCCCTATAGAAGCTTCGATATGTGGGAACATCCATGTCGTATCTTGATTCATAGGGATTAAAACCGAATACTTCTTCAAAATTCGAATAATAATCAAAATTCTCCGGAATCCAGGAAATATCCTTGGTATAGTTCATTTGATCCATATACTCTGTGGTGTTGCTGATGAGCCTTCGGTCCTCTTCAGAGATATCTGCAGCCTTTTGGATTTCTCCATCGATAAGCATTCCATTGTCAATAAGAACCTCTTCCAGTTGGCTGATTTGACTTCTCCTGCTTACACTAAAGGCATCCACGGGTGGCATAATGGAAACGATGGACAATACCATTAATAAAACCGCCACTAAACCGTTCTTTTTTCCTTTATAGATGCTGAACAAAACTCCGGAGATAATGGCAAAGACCCCATACAAAATCACAAAATACCGACCATGGGTTAAACCTTCTTCCTGGATTTTAAGGAAAGAGGCTATGGTTTGAAAAAGCACAATGGGAACCAATACTTTCGGAAAAATTCCTTTAAATTGATCCACCAGCTTATTCTCCAAGGTTCCCGCTAACACATAGACAAAGATCACGATAATGGAATAGGTGACCAGCATAGGCTCCAACAAATTATCCGTCCAAAATTCACCCCGAATATTAAGCAGGATATAAAGCACCAATATCACCGTGAACACGGATACCAAGGGAATAATAATATAGGCTACCAATACTTCCAGGAATCGGCTCCATTTCACTCTTTGCTCCACTTCTTCAGGATCCCCATGATATTTTGGGATCAGAGACAAAAAGTACATGGGTGCAAAAATCCCGAAAATGATATTCCCGGCATGGGGATAGGCTCGGTAACCTATGTTAAAAAGCAATTGGTCCGTAGCACCAAGAATCAAACTTACTCCCAGCATAATCACTCCTGCAAAAAATATTGAAGTGAAAAAAGCTTTAAAAATGACTAAAAAACTCTGATCAAATTGAAATTTTGATTTGACTGTGGGGATCCAAATAAATCCCACAAGCAAAGCCAGCATCAAAACCGCTGTTCGAACAGAGATAATCAGACTAAAGTCCGGAACACCTAACATAGTTACATAGTATAGTCCGGTTATAATCACCGCTCCTAGGGATAATAACCATCGTTTCATCCCATCAGTGAAGAATCGTTCATAAATCCCTTGGGCTACCAAACTGACCAGGGCCCCGATAATAAAGGTGGTCACTAAACGATCATATTGATCAAACCCCGTTCTTTGAATACTTAAACCATTGACGACTGCCACGGCAATAAGAAAAACACTGGTTAAAGGGTAGCGCATAACCGCATGAATGAGTCCTTCAAAACTTTGTTTCAATCGCTCAGTAAGCTTCATAATACCATCCATCCTCTCTTGTATGAAAGTTATTCTATATTGTATAAACACTGTATTTATACTGTATTTATACTGTATTTATACCCTTTTACACAGCTTAAAACCGACCCTATAGGTCGGTTTTAAATTATTGTTTTTCTTCTTTTTTATAATATCTTTTTCATTAAATATTTAGGAAATCCGAACCTTGCGGTAACCAGAGGGTCCACTACTTGACAGATTTCTGCATTCCCAGCGGCACTTAAGAGCATGCCCGCCTCATTAAAGGATAAGTCCAGCTCCTTCATCACCAGTTTTTGCATATCCCTTGTGGCAATTTTCACGGCTTCCAGCAATTCTTTATGGGAAGCAATGGTATAAAAGTACTCCGAATTTTCTAGAATAGGGTTGTTTATAGACTCGACTTTTAACACTTCGACCTGAACCGTTACTTCACCGCCGACTTCCACTCCGCTGACCATGACTTCGCCGTCTCCCATAGCTCCGTGCAGATCTCCCATGGAAAGCAAAGCTCCTTTCGCATATATCGGTAAAAACAGGGTGGTCCCTTCTTGGATCTTTTTATTATCCATATTTCCCCCATGGGCTCCCGGTGTGCCACAGGGCACCCCTTCTTCCTCCGGTGCTACACCGATGACTCCGATCATAGGCTCTAGCGGCAAGCGGATGTTTTCATTAAAAATTACTTTATCCCCCTTAATGGGAAGGACCTTGATCGTGGAGGTTTGCACTTGATCCCCCATCAGGCCGGCTTCCGGTATGGCCGCTATAACCCCGTAGGCATTCACCGCAATGCGTTGGATTTCAATTTTCAGCACGTCTCCCGGTTCCGCTTCTTCAATGAACAGGGGGCCGGTAGCCGGATTGATATGATCCCAATCCAGGGTTTCCATGGATTGGTCTTCCCTGGTAATTTGATTTTGAAAACAGTCATAGGTTTCAAAGGTTACCAGGCTTCCGGATTTTACCTTCAGTGCCGGTGGATGGTCCTTATCCATAATAAAAACATGCCGGTTCTTTTTAATTTTATTCAAAACCTTCCCTCCTTTAGATAATAGCTGACCTTTTCATGAACTTTTTCTTCTTTAATCCTCGTCCTTAATCCTGGTCCTTAATCCTCGTCGTACTCCTCTAAATAAGTATGTTTTTCTCCGTCCTTTTGCCATCCGATGATGCAGTCCATATTTACATTGTGTCCTGCACGAAAGATCTTTCGATCCACATGGGGAAAGGTTTTTTTCATACTTTCAATAAAAACCTTCATCTCTTCCCTTTTGCTTCCGATTTTTTTGGAAGCCACCATACAGGCACAATTCAGAGGCCAAATTCCACTGTTTTCCGTAAAGTCGGTAATGTCTTTTTCCTCAATCAGATACATGGGACGAATCAGTTCCATATTTTCAAAGTTTTGGGCCTTGAGCTTGGGGAGCATAGTTTTGAAATTTCCCGTATAAAACAAATTCATCATCGTAGTCTCAATCACATCATTATAGTGATGTCCTAAAGCCACTTTGTTGCACCCTAAGGCTTCCGCCTTGGCATAAAGGGCTCCTCTTCGCATTTTCGCACAGATATAACAGGGGTAGTCCTTGGCTTTTTCCTGGGCAATTTCAAAGACTTTGTATTCGAATATATGGACGGGA
>SLKF01000282.1 GCA_007134725.1 Clostridiales bacterium
CCGAGTATTCAACCTCCCATCGAAAAGTGGCCGATCCATGGTTAACCTTCCGATCTTCAAAATTGTGTTCATTTATTAAATCCCCGAGATCCGTTAGCCTGCCCGTAAACCATCTGAGCTCCTCCCGGGCTCCTACAAAGGCCAGGGCCGCAGGTATTTCAAATCGTCCGTAAGAATTGATCCATCCCTCAACATCTTCGACTTCAACTTCCATATATACCTCTTTAATCACATCATCCTCCAGCACAAAGTGATACTCCGGTACCTTGGGATAACCGTGAAAACTTCTGTCATTTCCCTGAGGGATCCCTTCTCGCCAATCCCCGTTTTCATCCAATATTCGATTTCCAAGATCCATTTCAAAATACTCCACATAATAATTATGATTTTCAGCAAACTCCCCTATGGTAAGCTCCCCCCGATTCGGCGGGATCCGCTGGGAAAACACCAGCGTAATAAAAATCATCAGTGTTATTGCCGATCCAAGAAGATAAATGGCTATTCGGTATTTTTTCCGATCTTTTACTATGTATGCCGATGATTGTTCCCATGACAACGGTTTCTTCTCTCCCAGCATCGTATAGCTTTTGTATAGACAGAATAGATTATAAATCGGGATATTAAGTCCCAACCCTTTAGCAATCACTCCAAATGTTCGCTCAAGCCCCTCTTTGTAAGAAAGCGGATTGCCCTCAGGATTTTCAATCCATAGACCTAAAATTCTCTTTCCCGGTGTGGTTTTAAAATATCGAAGCCAAATCGGCTCTAAAAAAAGCATCAGCACCAATATCACAACCGTATCCAAATAGTTCTCGAAACCGCTTCTTCTCCCAATGTTTTCTTGAAACATCAAGGCCAAAAATCCCAACCAGAGAATATTATACAGACTCAAATCAAAACTTCTTGCAAAAAATCTTCGCCATGGGGAGTACACCCGTGGTACGTTCCCTTCTTCTGAAAATTCGCCGGTATCCTCTTCCCTATTAATCACACACATCCCCCTTTCTTGGTTCTATGTACTGTTTCTCCATTCGGAATGGAAAATCCTCTTTTTTTCAAAACTTTTTTAGGAGGACAGGGGGACGTATCTTTTGTCCTCTCCATTGAAAAGAGGACAAAAGATACGTCCCCCTGTCCTCCGCTGTCCTCCTTATTATACCCGGTTTACCCCGGTATCAATGGCGGCTTGGATCACCGCTTTTGCGATTTGATTCGATACCCTTTCGTCAAAGGCGTCGGGTAGAATGTAGGCTTCTGTCAGTTCTTCTTCGGGGATTACCGCTGCGATGGCCCGGGCCGCTGCAAGTTTCATCTCTTCATTAATTTCCTTTGCCCGAACGTCCAAGGCACCTCTAAATACGCCGGGAAAGGCCAGCACATTGTTAATCTGATTGGGAAAATCCGAGCGACCGGTACCGATTACCTTGGCTCCCCCTTTTTTAGCCATATCCGGCATAATTTCCGGCACGGGGTTGGCCATGGCAAAAACGATGGCGTCTTCATTCATACTTTTCACCATTTCCTCCGTAACCACATTGGGAGCGGAAACGCCGATGAAAATATCCGCACCGATCATGGCATCTGCTAAGGTACCCTCTTTCTTGTGATGGTTGGTTTTTTTCGCCATCTCCTCTTTGCTATCGTTATTGTGAGGAGATCCAGGGTATAAAATCCCCTGCCTGTCGCATAATAAAATGTCCTTTACCCCGAGGTTTAAAACCATCTTCGCAATCGCGGTGCCTGCAGCTCCTGCTCCATTGATGACGACCGTTGTTTCCTCAATTTTTTTATCAACCAGCTTCAGGGCATTAATAATCCCCGCAACAACCACAATGGCTGTTCCATGCTGGTCATCATGGAATATCGGGATGTCCAGTTCCGCTTTCAGTCTTTCTTCGATTTCAAAGCATCTCGGTGCGCTGATGTCTTCTAAATTGATGCCCCCAAAGGTGGGGCTTAGAAGTTTGATCGTTTCCACTATCTTGTCCGTATCCTTTGTGTCTAAGCAAATGGGAAATCCGTCTACCTTGCCGAATTTTTTAAAGAGCACACATTTTCCTTCCATCACCGGCATCGCCGCTTCGGGACCGATATCTCCGAGTCCCAGAACCGCCGATCCGTCGGTGACCACGGCCACCAGATTCCATTTTCGAGTCAAATTATAGGCTTCTTCCTTATTCTTTGCAATCGCCAGGCAGGCTTCCGCAACCCCGGGGGTATAAGCTAAGGACAGATCTTTTCTCGTCTCCAAAGGTACCGTACTGGTAACCTCGATTTTCCCTCTCCACTCTCTATGTAGTGCCATTGCTTTTTCTTTCATATCCATTGTATATCCTCCTTATGAGATAATTCGTCTTAAAACTTCGCCTTACTTTCTAAATTTCTCTTTTCCCTCTTTATGAAGCACATTCCCCTCCGTGTCGATGCCGACGATGACTTTAAGGCCCTCCACCCGCAGTCTCTTCACGGATTCCGTTCCCAAATCTTCATAGGCAACTTCTTCAACGGATTTGATATTTTGCGCATATAATGTGGCGGCGCCTCCGATTCCCAGCAGATAGACGACCTTATGATTTTTGCACAGGTCTCGGATATAATCCTGCCGCTCTCCTTTACCGATCATTGCAACCATCCCCTGTTTGATTAAGGGCTCCACGTAAGGATCCATTCGTGTGCTGGTGGTGGGTCCTATGGGGCCGATCACTTCTCCGGGTTTCGGCGGACAGGGTCCTGCATAAAAAATTGTTGCATCTTTCAAATCGATGGGCAGGGCTTCCCCTTTTTCAAGGGTCTCTACAAAACGCTTGTGGGCTGCATCTCTTGCGGTATAAATCTCTCCCGAGAGTTCCAATACGTCTCCGATCCTTAGTTTTATCGCTTCTTCTTTCGTAAGTGGTAGATTGATTTTCACTGAATCTGCCTCCTCTGTTAGATTATTTTGCTGTATGTCGATTTCATGCTTAGATTACTTTGCTGGCATGTCTATTTGCATGGCACTGCAGGTTTACCGCAATCGGTAAGGATGCAATATGACAGGGAAAGGTTTCAATATGAACATCCAAGGCTGTAACGCTGCC
>SLKF01000240.1 GCA_007134725.1 Clostridiales bacterium
GAAGGGTTTAAAAGAATGTTAAGCCATAGGGGGAGGGGTTCTATGAAGGATACGGAAAAAATAAAGAAACGATATGACCGCATTTCAAAAATTTATGATATTCTCGAGAGTCCCATGGAACAGCCTGAGGAGGCAAAAAGTTCTTAAGGAATGTTGAAACTGAGTAATGAAGAAATAGGAGAAATGAGGAATAATTATGGGATACTTTACGCTGGCAAGAAAAGTGGATCCGAGATATAAAACAAACCTTTTGATACTGATCATGACCATCATCCTTTTACTCGTACGAGGCTTAATAACCAATGACTGGGGAGGATCTGTGAGTTTTTCCATAGGCTTTTTTCTCTCTTGGGCCCTGGCCCGGGAAATTGATCCTTTACATGAAAAATCCGCCTTTGTTGTAGCGTTTATTTATCTTACCATGGGAATGTGGATGGTGGATATCAACTTAGGCTTAGTCTTTTGGATGGTGCTACTGCTTCGGGGAATCACAAAAATCACGGGGAAAACCCCTACGGCAATTGACTTATTAAGCCTTCTGGGATTGGGAATTTATCTGATTAATGGTCAGGAAAACGGGATTTATGGATTGATTTTTACCTTGGCCATGATTATTGCTTATAGAAGATTTGCAAAGGAAGGTATGTTTAAGGTTTTTATTGGACTGGGTATTCTAGTCAGTGTTTGGGGAATCAGCAGCTACTCCGTCTCATTAAGGGAAGCGGCCTTGCGTATCGATTCACTTCCCCTTATTTTACTAGTCCTTGGACTCGGAATTTTTTATGGGAGGATGCTTCAAAAAGATCAAGGAATTCGGGATGATTTAGGAAACCTCATGGAAAGTAACTACGTTTTACTGAGTTATCTATTTTATCTGGGGACCTATGTTGTGTTAATCCTTGCTACGGACCTTGAAGAAGGAAGCTTGGGGTTGTTATTTGCAGTAATTCTCGGGGTTTCCGTGTACCGGGTATGGTTGATGATTTCAAAAAAGGAGTAGGAAATTCCTGGTGAAGAGGGATATTTGGGGACTTATTTTGCTTATAAACCACTAATGCCGGGTATGAAATGAAAACAGGATGCTAGAAAACAGAAGAAATCATATACGAAAAACATATAAATGACAAGGAAAGGAGGATAAGAATGAAAGCGATTTATCAAGATACGATACTTGCGAAAAGCGATCACACCGAAGTGGTGGAGAACAATCACTATTTTCCCAGGAAAGATGTAAACCTTGAGTATTTTACGAAAAGCGACAAAGAATACACCTGTCCCTGGAAAGGGGAGGCCACCTATTATCACATTGAAGTGAACGGAAAGCGGCTGGAAAACGGTGCCTGGTCCTATGAAGACCCGAAGGAAAAGGCAAAAAACATTGCCGGTTATATGTGCTTTGAGCCGAAACTGGTGAAAGAGTAGCCTAGAGTTTTTTGGGTTTCATAAAAAAGGGCTGAACCAAAGGATGAAAAGATGACAATAAGCTTCGGGAGAATTTCCGGAGCTCTTTTTTATTCTTTGAAAAATTCTCGGAAAAATTGTTCCCATGAGGTCTCAAGTTTATACTTCCCGTGTTTGTTTAAATTTTCTTTTATTAAAAAGGGATTTAGCCGGTGGATATCGAATTATAATTAGTGAGAGATCGAAAACAGATTTGAACATGGAACCTTAGGGTTGATTTTGCAGTACTCCTCGAAGATACTTTGTACAGACTATGGTTGAAGATTTCAAAGAATAATCAGCCGGTTTTTCTTCGCGGTATTTGGTCAAAAAAAGAAAGGAGAGGAGTAAATATTATGGACAGTGGTAGCTGGTACGCTGCGTTGAAAAAACCCAACTGGGCTCCGCCATCCGGTGTTTTTGGGCCGGTGTGGTCTTTGCTGTACATTCTCATTGCCGCATCTTTCGGGTATGTGTTTATACAATTTGTTCAAGGGAACCTATCTTGGCCGATAGCACTACCCTTTATACTGAACCTGATCTTCAACTTTGCCTTTACCCCGTTGCAATTTGGGCTGAAAAACAATCTTTTGGCCGCCGTGGATATATTATTGGTCCTAATCACCCTGATTTGGGCGCTGATAGTCATCGGGCCTCAAATCCTATGGGTAGCCTATGTGAATATTCCTTATCTTTTGTGGGTAAGTTTCGCTACGGCACTGCAGCTGGAGATCACCCGGCTTAATCGATAGCAAAGAAAAGAAGCACTGGCTTAAAAACCTAAAAAATTCAGCACAGAGGAGTGGAACAATGGGATTATTCGGAAGAAGTCGTAAAGAAGCATGGCAGGAAGTGGCAGAGGAAATGGGTTTTCAATTGGTGGAAGGAGGATTTTTCAAGACCGATAAGATTATCGGAAAGCTTTATGATTGGACGATTACCTTGGATACCTATACCGTATCCACAGGGAAGACCTCAACCACCTACACCCGAATCAGAGCTCCCTACAAATATAAGGATGACTTTCAATTTAAGATCTATCGGAAAGGATTTTTCAGCAATATCGGGAAAATCCTGGGAACCCAGGACGTGGAAGTGGGAATCTCCTCTCTTGACGAGAATTTCATTATTCAGGGAAATGACGAGGATAAAATGAAAAATCTCTTTACCCATGGAAGTATCCGAAAGATTATTGAAGATCAGGAAAGGATCCGCCTGGAGGTCAAGGAGGACGACGGTTTTATGGGAACGAAATTTCCCCAAGGAGTTAAGCAGCTGTACTTTCAGGACCATGGGGTCATTAAGGATGAAAAACGCTTGGTTGCCCTCTTCTTTTTATTTGGAGAAGTACTGAAAAAACTTAATGAAATGGATTCCATCGAGAACATCGATCCTCAAGTGGTGTATAAATAACTTGGGAGCCTATGTTGCGGAGTTTTTTTCTCTTTCCCTCCGCCTTAAGACCGATGTTTAATCTTTCTAAAGGCGGAGGCGAATACCTCCCCGTGATGGTTATTTACGTTTGTGATCCGTATTATAATTTGGTGTTAGAAAGTTTCATACATAACAGACATTTAAAATGGAGGAATGATACTTGACAGAAATTACACAGAAAACGCTAAAAGCCGTTCTAACGAAAATGCTTGGGGAAAGAATCACGACATCAGATTATCAAATGAAACAGCTACAGGGCGGTACCGTAGGAGAGGTATGGCTTATAACCGGTACAGCTCAAACCTCGGATGAGCGGGAACTACCCTACAACGTCGTTTTGAAAAGACAGAGTAAATGGGAAAGATACGGGGATCTGGGTTCTTGGAGAAGAGAGTATGATCTATACGTCTCTGAGCTTGGGGATTATTTTTCCGAGTCCTGTCGCTGGCCAAAGTGCTATCATGCGGAAATGAACGAAGAGGAAACGGAAGCAGAAATCTGGATGGAGTATATAGATGGAATTACCGGTTTGGAGTTATCGGAGGACATGTATGAGCGTGCATCTTATGAGTTGGGAAAATTTCAAGGAAAACTCTATGCTGAAAAACCCACCGTCCTGGATCAGATGAGCAACCTTAGCAATGTGGAATTTATACAAAATTACTATCAACGATATAAATCCTGGCATGTGGTGTACGATTATATACGCTCGGATAACTGTGAAATACCGAAACACTTACGGGAAATGCTAATTAACATGGACGATAAGGCAGATCGCATATTCGAAGAGATGAAGGAGCTGCCGGTGGTACTTTGTCATCGGGATTTTTGGGTGGCAAATATCTTCTCGGTGGATGAAAATATACGACTGATCGACTGGGATACCACAGGATGGGGATATATGGGTGAAGATCTGGCAAGTTTGATTGCGGACGAATCAGATGTACATTCGATGGTTTCTCTCTACCAACGATGCGTACCGGCTTATGCTAAGGGCTTTTCAGAACAGGTGGAGATATCTCACATAAAAGATCTCTACGTCTGGGAACGAATCATTTTGATGTTCGGATATCGAATTGTGGAGTGGTATCTTGATGGGGAATCCGATGATGAAAAAAAATATCAAATTGAAACCCTTCAAAAGATCTACGAAATGGAGCAGGGCTGCGAAAAACCTAGCAATTCAGGTCAAGAATTACCATGTTAAATGCAGTACTCTTTTTATAGGAGGTGAAAACATGGAAAGATGGGAAAAAATTAATGCAGTTCAACGCATGCAAGATTATATAGCGGAACATGTTAGGGAACCAATTACTTTACATCAGCTAGCCCGGGAAGCTGGTTACTCTCCCTGGCATTCGGGGAGAATTTTTAGAGAACTAACTGGAAAAACGCTCTTTGAATATATTAGAAAATATCGTCTTTCTCAAGCGGCGGTTAAACTCAGGGATGAGGACCAGAAAATAATTGATGTAGCATTTGATTTTGTTTTTGATTCACATGAGGGGTTTACCAGGGCATTTTCGAAACAATTTGGCATGACTCCTAATTTTTATTCCCAAAAAACACCACCAATACAACTATTTTTACCCCATCGTATCCGTGAATATTACCTTACTTTACAAAAAGGAGAGAATAAGATGAGTAAAAAGACTAATGATACTGTCTTTGTTCAGGTTGTTGATCGACCAACTAGAAAATTAATAGTAAAATGGGGAAAGGAAGCTACGAATTATTTTGAGTATTGTGATGAAGTAGGTTGTGATGTCTGGGGAGTTTTAACCAGTATAAAAGAAGCGATATATGAGCCAATTGGTATGTGGATGCCTGAGAACCTTCGTAAAAAAGGTGCTTCTAAATATGTCCAGGGAGTGGAGGTTCCTGATAATTATTTTGGTGAAATACCAGATGGATTTGACATGATTGATCTCCCATCCTGTAAGATGATGATTTTTCAAGGTGCGCCTTATGAAGAAGAAAAATTTGAGGAAGCAATTGGCTCCTTATGGGAAGTAATGAAAAAATACAATCCTGAATTGTATGGTTTTAAATGGGTTGATGAAGATGCACCGAGAATTCAATTGGAGCCTAAGGGGTATAGAGGCTATATCGAAGGGCGACCAGTCAGAGAAATCAGCAAGTAAATGCTGCTCAAAAAAAATACAATGAAGATAAAAATCCAAGATTAACTTGGAAGCAGGAGAGTATCTAAAAAAATCAATACTGACAGAAGATATTCATAGTAATAGTGGATTTGCTTATGAAGTATATTTAAGTATCTGGAGGCAAAAGACATGAATACATCAAATTCTAAAGATCTATTTTTATCTAATTGTGAGATGCTTACAAAAACACAGTTAGCGGAGCTGTTAGGAGATGTATCGTTAGAAAAAAAGAAAAAAGACGAACTTCTTTCAGAAGTTAAAAAGCTACTCCCTAGTGATTTTCAAATCCGAAAATTTTATAAAGACTATGCAAAAACACTAGCTATACACCCATATGATTTAGAGAAAATCCTTAGGATATCAAAAACGGAAAGACAGCGGTGGACTGAAGAAGAACGACTAGTCGTGGTCTACCATGAGGTCCTGCATAAATGGGGAAAACAAGTTCAAGTGCCGATGTATGATCGGTTTGCTATTAATCAGATTACTCCTGAAAAACTGAGAAAGTGGCGAGAAGAACACGAAGAACATAAGAAACAGACAAAAATGATCGGTGTGAAAAAAGCGAAAGTAACTAAAAACAAAAATGACCAAATGCGAGAAGATTTTAAAAAAGAGTGGAAAAAGAAACTAATTTCCTGGCATAAAGAAGATCCTCATCTAGCAGCTACATTGAATCTTGCCTTTTGGACCCTGTGGATATCCCGTTGGGCGAAGGAAAATCAAATAAAACAAATGAAGGCGATAAAGGAGGAAACTCTTGAAGGGTACAAAGCTCAAAAAGAGGTTTTGTATCAATATAAAAATAATGGCATAGAATTACTTAAACAATCTCCTTTTGCTAAAGTGACATTCTACCGTCCGGAAGAGAGAGCCGATAAAGAATTTGTCTATTTCTGTAACGATCACTATATTGTTTGGGTAGAAAAACGGGAACAAATCTATGATTTCTACAGTAAGTGGGATTTTCTTCGGGATCATAAAGAAGACATTATTATCTGCGGGGAGTGTCACTATGAGGCGGATAAAGATTTTTATTCCTTATATCATCTGGAAATTGCAGATAAGAGAGAACAGGACTATCACTTTTCCTTCCATACACCGTACCCTATCGGCAAATGTTTTTTTCCTTCCCCGGAAAAGCTTGAATTTGTAAAACATCAAGAACAAGAAGGAATTTTTCGATTTGGAAGATCCCTCTTTGGGGAAGAAAAAATCATCCATACAGAAAAGAAAGTACTTAAAGAGTTTCATGACGCAGTCGAGAAGTATAAATTGTACTTACGCTTCGCTTGAAAAGCTTACATGCATGAAGTTGGACATTTTTCTGATGGCGATTGTGAGTGAAGGTTCAGTAAAGTGGTGATGAAAGAGGGTACTATACCGATATCGGAATAATATTGACATTGCTTAGGGAAGCATCTTATAAAAAGTTCCTATATCACCACTCGATTGCCGTGGAGGTATAAGAGCTTTTTTTATGCAGATTGTTGCAATCATATGGATCAAGTTATTGGAAAATAATTCTAATATTAATCTTTTTTTAAAGGGGTTTTGGTTCCTTTTATCGAATACAAATATAACAGACTATTTTGAAGAACGTTCGAATAGTGTTAATTAAGGGAAAGACGAGATAAAGGGAAATCATAGGTTTTTATGAAGGGATGGGATTGGGATGAGAAGAACAGGAAGAATGTGGTTTGGACGGGGATTGATTTTGGTAATGCTGCTCAGTGTAGTCGCTCAGGTGATGCCAATACAAACCCAGGTGCTGGCTGAATCCGCGGTGATGACTGAATCGGAGGTGCCCGAGGGGCATCTGAGGATCCACTACGCAAAGGATGAAGAACCCTATGAACCTTGGGGAATTTGGCTCTGGGATGATGTGGAAGTACCCTCAAGCAATTGGCCGGAAGGGGCGCTGCCTTTTGATGACAATCAGGTGGGAGAATATGGTGCCTATCTTGATATTCCCTTGGGGGAAGAGGCCGTGCAGATCGGATTTCTCTTTGTGAACCGGGAGACCGGGTCCCAGACCGGGGATCTGGGATTTGCCAATCTGGATCAATACAGAGAAGTGTATTTACGGGAAGGAGACAACACTGTGTATACCAGTCCTGATTATACTCTGGACGTGATTCTTCAGCGAGCAGAGCTTATTTCCCAAGAGTTGATGGAACTTGGCTTTACCACCACCTCCGGCATGGTCCGGCAGGAAATGATGGAGGCTATTGAAATTACCGATGCAGAGGGAAACCAGGTGGAAATCCAAGCCTTGCTGGTGATGGATGACAGTCGCCGGGTCAGGATCAGCGGGGATTTTAATATGGATCTTGCCCCTTTTACGGTTAGCTATGAGGACATTGAGCGCTCGGCTACCTTCGGTTGGCGTTTGAAAGACGAGGTATACGCCTATGAGGGAAATCTTGGACCAAGCTTATATGAGGATGGCACCGCTGAACTGAAGTTGTGGTCACCCAGCGCCCAGGCGGTCTCGGTGATTCTTTATCATCGGGATGATCAATACGCCGTGGTTACGGAAGAACCGGAAATGACCAAGGGAGACCGGGGTGTCTGGTCCGTGACCCTTAACGAAGACAACACCGGGGTGGAAGACCTTGAAGGATATTATTATCATTATCAGATTAGCCGTGAAGGGGAACAGACTTTGGCACTGGATCCCTATGCGCCCTCCATGGCCACCTGGAATTCAGCAGATTCCGATAACAATTATATCGGGAAGGCGGCGATTGTGAACCCTGCAACCATCGGTCCAAAACTGGACTTCGCAGAGATTGAAGGCTTCGAAAAGCGGGAGGACGCCATTATCTACGAGCTCCATGTACGGGATTTTACGTCGGATCCTTCCATTGAGGATGCACTGGAAAATCCCTTCGGAACCTTTTCCGCCTTTCAAGAACGGTTGGATTACCTGGAGGATCTGGGGATAACCCACATACAGCTGCTGCCGGTGATGAGCTACTTTTTTGCCAATGAATACGAAGCCGGGGAGCGTCTCCTCGAATACTCCTCCACCCAAAACAATTATAACTGGGGATACGACCCCCACAGCTATTTTTCCCTCAGCGGGATGTATTCCGAAGATCCCGATGATGCCGCAAAACGAATCGAAGAATTTAAGCTCCTCGTTGAGGACATTCACTCCCGAGGGATGGGAGTCATTCTGGACGTGGTGTATAATCACACCGCCCGGGTCCATATTTTTGAGGATCTTGAACCGAATTACTACCATTTTATGGACGGCGACGGAACCCCAAGAGTCAGCTTTGGGGGAGGACGCCTGGGAACGACCCACTTTATGTCGAGACGAATTCTGGTCGATTCCATTCTTCACTGGGTTGAAGAATATAAGGTGGACGGTTTCCGTTTTGATATGATGGGGGATCTGGATGCCAAGACAATTCAGATGGCCTATGACAAGGCAAAGGAAGTAAATCCAAACATCCTGATGATCGGAGAAGGTTGGGTGACCTACGTGGGAGATGAAGGCCATGAAGACCTACAGGCCGCAGATCAGCAGTGGATGCAGTACACGGAAAGTGTGGGGTCCTTCTCCGATGACTTTCGAAATGAGCTGAAGTCCGGTTTTGGAAGTGAGGGAGAACCCCGGTTTATTACCGGTGGACCTCGAGATATCAACCGAATTTTTAATAACCTAAGGGCAGCTCCGGGCAACTTCTTGGCAACCAATCCCGGTGATGTGGTACCCTATATCGCCGCCCACGATAACCTGACCCTACATGATGTGATCGCCTATTCCATTCAAAAGGATCCTAAGGAGCATGAAGAAGAAATTCATCAGCGTATCCGCCTTGGAAATCTCATGGTGCTAACGGCGCAAGGAACCCCCTTCCTTCACGGAGGACAGGAGTACGGACGGACCAAACAATTCCGTCACGAAGATTTCATTGGGGAAGTGGGGGAGGAAAATGCACCCTATAAGTCCACATTTTTAAGCGATGAGGATGGAAATCCCTTTGAATATCCTTATTTTATCCATGACTCCTATGACTCCACCGATGCGATTAATCGTTTTGAGTGGGAAAAAGTGACCGATGCCGATGCCTATCCCTTGAATGTCAAAACCAAAGATTTCACCAAAGGGATGATCGCACTTCGTCGCTCCACCGATGCTTTTAGTCATGGAAGCATGGAAGCCATCGAGGAATTTGTCACGCTTCTGGAGGTAGCGGAGATTGAAGCCGAGGACCTGGCCATTGCCTATCGAGCAAAAAGCAGTGACGGAGGGGAGGCGTATTACGTCATCGTCAATGGAGATGAAGAGGAGCGAAGCTTTACGCTTTCCGAAGATCTGGGGAATTATGGAGTACTGGTTGATGGAGAACAGGCAGGAATTGATAACATTTCCGATCCAATTGGCGTTACCATAAGCTCGGAGTCAATCACCCTGGCCCCTCTCACGGCAACGGTGATTAAGACGGGAGACGTAGAGGCAATTGAGCCGGATCCCACAGAAACCGAAGAAGAAGAGGACCAGGAAGGCGTCGGAATGCTGTGGCCGATGATCATCCTGCTTGCTGCAGGAATTGTCGCGGTAGGATACTATCTTAAGAAAAATAAGAAGAAATAATCCGATTTGCTTTCATAAAAATATTAAAAAGCAGGGACTTTTGGGTCCCTGCTTTGGGTTTATTGGTTAGAACTAAGTTTTTGTCTTTCCCTCCGCCTTAAGACCGAGGATCAATCTCCCTAGAGGAGGAAGTGGATACATCCCCGGGATGGTTATTTAGAGGAGTAATTTGTTATATAATAAGGTGTTATTAAGCACCATTAATAGGGGACATATAAAATAGAGGGGCTTAAGAGGTCCCTTACCGTACCCTTATTTACTTTGGCACTTTGGATTGAACTAGCAAATTGCTTAAAGGAGGTTTAGGATGCAGAGAAAAGAATCTTTTAACCATGCAGCAAAGATATATGATGAATCAAGACCCAGCTATCCCGATGAAGTGATCGATTGGATTATCCATCGGACCCGGGTTACAAAAAATGATCGACTTCTTGAAATCGGAGCCGGTACCGGACAAGCAACCTTCAAATTTGCTGAAAGAGGGTATAAAATTCATTGCATTGAAATGGGCCAAAATCTTGCGGACTTACTCATAGAGAATGGTTCTGAGTACGATCTTACCGTTGATGTCTGTGCTTTTGAAAAATGGAAGCCGAAAACCTCCTTTAAAACATCGTTTATTTTTTCAGCAACCGCATTTCATTGGATTGATCATCAGGTAAAATATCAAAAATGCTATGATTTGTTAACTGAAAATGGATATTTGGTTCTCTTATGGCATGTGGCTCCGGACACTCAGCTTGATCAGGTGAAGAAAGCCTATGATCTTTTATGGGAGTATTGTCCTGACCGAAAAGGAACGCCAAAAGCAAATCATCAGCTTAAATTGGATAGAAAAGTGGAGATTGAAAATAGCGGGTATTTTGTTTTGGAAGATTACATGGATTATCATTGGAAATTGGTTGAAAATAAGGAGCGACTTACGAAAGCTTTTTTCTCTCAGTCTTCATTTCTTTCGCTGGACAAAGAAAAGCAAGAAGCACTCAGATCAAAAGTGATCGATCTTTACCAAAGCCTGGATGATACCGTTGAAGCAGAAATTCATACCACGGTTTACATTGCAAGAAAAAAATAGATGTTAGTGGCAATCAGGCAAATGAAATTTCTGTCAGAAGTTGGAACTGTTTTTTGCCGGATTCAATGAGAGAGGAATGATGACCCATGAAATTGCATTATCGTAAATTGACTATGAATGAACATGAAAGCGTAAAAAAGCTGATCTCGGAAGATCAACAGCTAAGGGATTATCTTTTAAGCGTCTTGGAACTGGAATCCGAGAAGGTGACGGTTGCCTATCAGGAGGAGAAAATCCTTGGCTTGGTGCAAATTGAGCCTGAAAAGAACACCTCCTTTGTCTTTGTTTACGTTCCCGTCAATTATCGAAAAAGAGGAATCGGGAGTGCACTTCTGCAGTATGGGGAAGCCTACATAAGGGATCGAAAAACAAAAAAGATTATGACAACCTACCCTGTAAACAATGAAAATTCCAAGAGATTTGCAAATAAATATGGATATGAACGACTCTTTTCCAGCGCCTATCTAAAGCGTGGGGAAGGGACGTTTTCTCTTGAAAAGGTACCGGCCAGGCCCTATCGTGATGAAGATTATGATGATGCGTTTAAACTATCCTCCGTGGCATTTCATGAAATGCGGGTGCGTGTGGGAGAGTTTCCGGATTCTAAAGTAGGAGAGCCAAGTGAAGAAATGCGTAATACATGGAAGCAGGATATTGAAAACCGATACATCTATGAGATGGATGGGGAAATTGCAGGCTACGGCTACCTTGAAGGAAATGAGATTGAAAGTATCTCTATACGATCGGATCTCCAAGGAAAAGGGATAGGAAAGAAGTTTATACAGTATTTATGTAATGAACTATACAATAGAGGGAATAAAGAAATTTTCCTGTGGTGTGTTGTGGGCAATAAAGCACGAAAGCTCTATGATTACTTAGGGTTTGAAGAAGTTTGGGAATCGGAATTTTCCGTAAAGTCTTTAAACCTGTAAGATAAAGGAAAGGAGACAAAGGGACGTTTTGATTGTCTCCCCCTCGGATTTTTTGAAAGTTTATGTTCCATTTCATTTATTATATTTTGAAGCATAACCGTATTTTAAGTTGAAGTAAGATGACGAGGAGAATGATTATGGAAATTGAAATAATTTTATCAAACAACCAAAATTCAAACATAATTA
>SLKF01000131.1 GCA_007134725.1 Clostridiales bacterium
AAACTGCTGAAGGCCGTTTTGGGTTAACGATCTCAGCAGTTTATCTGGTTTACATAGATAATCCGATTAATATTGATGGACCGGTTAATGTTAACTCCGTTGGCCCGGTTTGTTATTGCAAAATTTTTCTGAAAGAGGACAATTTCTCCGTCCCCCTGTCCGCTTTGCAAAAATTCTCTAAAAGAGGACAATTACTCCGTCCCTCTGTCCGCCTTGTCCGCTTATATAAAGCCTAATACTCCTGCGATTACGGGGATGACGATGGCGGGGAGCATGTTGGCTACGGGGAATTTTTTGATCTCTAAAATATTAAATCCGATACCGATAATTAGGAGGCCGCCCACGGAGGAGATCTCCAGGACTACGCTTTCCGTCATTAAGGGTTCCACAAATCCTGCCAGCAGGGTGATGGCCCCCTGATAGAAAAATACGGCCACCGCGGAAAAGGCGACGCCGATGCCTAAGGTGGAGGCAAAAATAATGGAGGAGATGCCGTCAAGAATGGATTTGGTGTACAGGGTGGTATGGTCTCCGAGGAGACCACTTTGCAGGGATCCGATAATGGCTAAGGCCCCCACACAGTAAACCACACTGGCGGTTACAAAACCCTTTGTAAAAGTGCTCTCCGTGCTTCCCATTCGTCGTTGGATAAAGTCCCCCAGGTCCTGCAGTCTTGTTTCCAGTTTCAGGGCTTCCCCCACAAGACTGCCGATAATAACTGCAATAAGTAATAATAAAACGTTCTCTGAGGCCAGGGCTTCTTTAAAGCCGATAATCAGTACCCCAAGACCAATGGCTTTCATAATCGTATCTTTATAACCTTCACCGATGTTTTTTTTCAGCAGTACCCCGAGGATTCCGCCGATGACAATGGCCAGTGCATTTACAATAGTTCCTAACATATGTATTACCCCATTTCTACAAGGATTCGAAGCCGGATCCCTGGCTTGTTTTACTTAACTATCTTTCCCGGGTCCCCGGTTCCCCGGGTCCCCGCTATCCCGCTATCCCACTTTTCCGGTTTATGGAAAAATCACCTGTGGGTTTGCTGCAGTTTTCCGAGTTCCCGTTGACCCCGTTTAGCGGTCTATTGTTAAGGAATGTTCCTGATGTTTTTCTCCCGGGCATAATAAAATAAATACTGCTGGGCATAGCCCGCATCTTTTCCAAATTTTTTCATGGCAAAGGCTTCGATTTCCCCGGGAGATTTTTCTTCCTGAAAGTACAAGGCTTCCATCATGCGCTTTACCCATACATCCACGGGAAAGGCTTCCCGTTTCCCCATGGAAAAAAACACCACGCAATTGCCCACCTTCGGTCCCACACCGGAAAAGTTTCGAACCCCTTCCAGGCATTCCTGTCGTTTTTCTTGCATCATGGTCTGTAATATTCCGGGACTCTCCCAAACCTTCCCGGCGGTCTCTTTCACATATCTTGCCCGATAACCGAGACCCAGAAGTTTTAATTCTTCCACCGTGGCCATACTGAGGGCTTTCGGTGTAGGAAAAGCATAGTGCAGCCCTCCGCCGTAGGACCCGATAACTTCCCCATAGGTTTGGGCCAGGGCCTCCACGGAACCTTTGATTCGCTTGATGTTATTATTGGAAGAAATAATAAAAGAAATTAAGGTCTCGAAGGGTTCCTGCTTTAAAATTCGAATGCCGCGCCCGAATTGCACCGCTTCTTCCATGATCGGGTCCCGGCGAACCAGTCTTTTTTGTATTTTTTCGTAGTCTGTATCCAGATCGAAATAATCCCGCCAGATTCTTTGGAAATCCCCTTCATCCGTATTATGAAAAATGATCCGGTCCTTGGTTTTTTCCACTTCGATCACCCGTTGACAGGCGGTTAAAAGATAGCGATTTTCTTCCCTTTCTTCCCAGCGAAAGGCCTGACCACAGTGAAAGATATCCCGGGGATTAAAAGAGGATAAGTTATATACTTCTACCCCGGATCCGATTTGTTTTAAATCAAGGCTCTTCATGGGGAAGTCATCCTTTCTTATTGCTTGTTTCCTGATTGTTTCCTGCTTGTTTCTTAATTGTTTCCTGCTTGTTTCCTAATTGTTTCCTAATTGTTTCCTGCTTATTATCCAATTGTTTTCTGACTACTTCCTAAAAAGATTCGTAAGGATAGTATGTCCGCTCCAATTCCCATCCCGTGTATTCATCAAAGTACAGGGCCGCCCGCTGTCCATCAATTTCTTGAAAAAATACCTTTGCCACCCGGGGTTGGAATTCCGTATAAAAGTTTCGAATAACCGCTCTGCCCTGATAGTCCAAATCCGGAAATTCATCTTGATACTTTTCCATAATATTTTCTACGGAAAGGGGTATTACTGCATCGTTGATATCGTCTGAATTATCAAGTTCCAGCATGAACAACTTTTCCTTTGCATCCGTAGGCACCGAGGTTTCATGGAAACGATTTCGAAAACGAACGACTTCCCCGTTATCGGCTCCTACATTGATTTCAAATGCATCACTGGATAAGCGCATGTTGTTGTTTATGGGTGTAAAGCGAAAGGCATAGACCATCCCGCCATTGCCCTCTTGATTATAGGTAAAGACTTCTTGTACCTTCTCTTCTTGTACCTTCTCTTCAAAGGACTCCCCCTTAAAATTTTCATAAAATTCCAGGGCAATTTCCAAAGCTTCATTCTGCTGTATTTTTCCTCCCGATGCCTCTGTGTCCTCTGGAGAATACTCTAAATACCGAAGGGTCCCGGTCTTGGCATCCAACCATAACAAGAGTTCTTGGGTTTCCAAGGCATAATGGCTGACGCCGTTTCGATATTGAACTCCTTCAATCTCCATGTTTTCCAAGGATTCTTCCTCCAGCCAGTTACGGGCAAGTACCACTAATCGGTCCCTTGCTTCCTCTTCACTGAGTAAGTCCTCTGGATTTTCTGACAGAATGCTATGACGATAGCGGGATCCCAGTTCCGTTAAATTTATGGATACTTCTTGTAATTTTTCCTCTTCCGCCTGGGGAATACTTATCACCAGTTGATTTTCATTGGCTTCCGCAATTCGATAAATACTCGATATAA
>SLKF01000205.1 GCA_007134725.1 Clostridiales bacterium
CCACCTCGTTTAGTGTTTTTAAATATATCTTTACTGTGTAAAGTTTTATTATTCAGTTTTTCCGTACCCATACCTTGTTGTGCACTTTTATTCTTTTTTTCTTCTATTAACTTTTTCATTTTTTCCATAGTAGCATTTGCCATTTCTTAACACCTCTTTCTTAGCCGATCTCTTTTTTTTTACAAGCCATCCTTCATATGATGGATTTTTTAGTCTTTTCCTCTTTTCTTAACAGTTATATTTTATCATATTTTATAACCCTGCACCATCGTTGTAATTACAACTTGTGATTTAATGCAACTTTCTCGATAATATTTCAACAAACAGTTGCGTAATAGTAGGATCAAATTGAGTTCCTGCATTCTTTCTGATTTCTTCCATAGCTTCTTCTTTTGTTAAAGCTGGCCGATATGTTCTGGTATTGGTCATCGCATCAAAGGCATCAACAATAGCCAATATGCGAGACAAAAGGGGAATACTCTCTCCTATAAGGCCTTGAGGATATCCTTTCCCGTCCCACCTTTCATGATGGGAAAGAATATATTTTGCGATCGGTCTCAGTTCAGAAGTTGCTTGCGCGATTCTAAAACCGACTTCCGGATGTTTTCTTATCTCTCCCCATTCCTCATCATTAAGCTTACCCGGCTTCGCTAAGATTTTGGAGGGAATGGCCATTTTGCCAATATCATGCAGCGCAGCTAATAATTCAAGTTTATTTTGCTGACTGTCAGAAAGACCCAATGCCAGTGCAATTTCCTTTGATAACTTCATCATTCGATCTGCATGTTCTTCTGTTTCCTGACTTTTTTCAAACATTATTACCTTTAACGATGCCATGATAGAGTTGTGGGCACTTGTACTTTCCAATAATTTATGCCGGTACATATTTTCTTCTGCGCCTTTCAAAACCTCATCAAGGCTCATGGCTTCACTGATCTTCGTTGCATAGCCTAGGGAAATACTGGGATGAATCAACCGATCCTTTGACACGTAATCTTTACAAGCATCATATATGCGGCTACAAACCAGTTGCGCTGATTGACCGTCTGTTTGAGGAAGTAGAATTGCAAATTCATCTCCTCCGATTCTTGAAACGATATCTTCGCTCCTGCAGTAATTTTTGAGAATTTTTCCTATTTCAATAAGAACTTGATCCCCTTCATGATGTCCAAAACCGTCATTTATTAACTTCAACCCATTAACATCTCCCATAATAATTGAAATTGGCAGTTGTCTTCCCGTATCAAGGCGTCTTCTCTCTTCTTCAAAGAAAGTTCTGTTATAAAGACCTGTTAAGAAATCATGGTGACTGATATATAATATTTTTTCATTTTGTATGGCCAGTTCTTTATTCATAATGACCAATTCCGCTGTTCGTCTTTCCTTCTCTTCCGCTTCTTTGGATTCCTTTAAGGATCGTTCAATTGAAAATATTAAACGTCCCAACTTATTTTTCGAAACATAATCCGTAGCTCCCTGTTTTAGAAGCTCTACGGCTGTTTCTTCCCCGATAAACCCGGATACACAGATCATCGGGGTGGAGGGACATATTGATTTAACGTGTTCTAATGCTGCAAACCCATTAAAACCAGGCAACATAAAGTCAAAGAGAATCAACTCGTAGCTCCTGTTCTTTATCGCCGAGACAAAATCTTCTTCTTTTGAAACAATATCCATTTGAATATCGTATTTGGAATTTTCCCCTAGATACTCATAAATCAGTTCAGCATCCAAGGGGGAATCTTCCAGGCTAAGTATTTTAAGTATATACTTCCTGTGCTCTTCGTCGTTCATATTGGCCCTCATTCTGAAGGTACCTCATTGGTAATTGCCCAAAAGGCTTCTATCTGTTTTACCACTTCCGTTAAGGCAAAAAAGTCTACCGGTTTTACCACATAGGCATTCACTCCAAGATCATATCCTCTAATTAAATCTTTTTCCTCCCGGGAGGAAGTAAGCATAATAACCGGTATTCGCTTGAATTGAGGCTCTTTCTTTATGATTTCCAAAAATTCCAAACCATCCATTCTCGGCATTTTTAAATCCAGTAAAATAAATCCCGGATTCCCTGCTTTTCGGTCCTTAAAACGACCTTCAAGTCTTAAATATTCAAGGGCCTCAACGCCGTCGTTAGCCACAACCACTTGATTAGCAATTTTTTTCTCTTTAAAAGCTTCCATGGTCAGCTCCACATCCAGAGGGTTATCCTCAACATAAAGAATCGTATTTATTTTCATGTTATGTCACGCTCCTTAATTATAGTAATGAAAAATAAAATGATGCGCCTTCCCCAACCTTGCCTTCCGCCCAAATTTTACCCCCATGTCTTTCGACTAATCGTTGAACAATTGCCAAGCCCAATCCCGTACCTTCAAAATCCTCTTGAGGATGTAACCGCTGAAACATGGTAAACAACTTTGAAGCATAATCCATATCGAATCCTGCACCATTATCTTTTATATAGTAAATAACGGTATCATCATTTTCCACAGCCCCAATGGTTATTTTTGCCGAATTCTTATTCCCGGTAAATTTGATTGCGTTTTCAATAAGATTACTCCACACTGATTTCATCATCTCAAGGTCCCCATATGCCGAGGGCATAGGAGAAATACTAAATTGCACTCTATTTTTTATATCCTCTTCTTTGATAGGCCAGACCAATGCATCAACGATTTCATTCATATTAAGGAAATCTTTTTTCATCCCGATTTTATTGATTCTTGAAAAATGAAGGAGTCCATCAATTAATTCTCCCATGTTTTTCGTGGCACTGGAAATATTTTCAATATACTGACGTCCCTCCCCGGGAAGCAAGTCTTTGTACTTTTTTTCCAAAAGCGAGTTGAATCCGGTTATATGTCTTAAAGGTGCTTTTAAATCATGGGATATGGAATAGGAAACAGCTTCCAGCTCTCTATTGACATATTCAAGCTGAGCGGTTCTCTCCATAACATTGTTTTCCAATTGGTCATTGAGTTCTTTTATTTTTTCTTTATTAATTACGAGTTCCTTGTTGGCAGCCGCAAGTTCTGCGGCTCGCTTATC
>SLKF01000108.1 GCA_007134725.1 Clostridiales bacterium
AGTATTTACACCGTTATCCCCGGGAACTCAGTGGGGGACAGAAACAACGGGTGGGGGTTGCCCGGGCCCTGGCGGCGGATCCCGATATTATCTTGATGGATGAACCCTTCGGGGCGGTGGATGACATCACCCGGAAAGTACTGCAGGATGAGATGAAAGCCCTGCATAAAAAATTGCAAAAGACCATTGTCTTCGTTACCCATGATATTGAAGAAGCCATAAAGCTGGGCACACGGATCGTACTGATGGATCAGGGAAAGATCATCCAGGCGGGAACCAAAGAAGAGATGCTGTTTTCTCCCACTTCGGAATTTACCAAACGGTTTTTAGGTTCCAAAAGTTTTAACGCCTATTTGGGACAGCTGGCAATCGAAGAAGTCTACCGTCCCTACCCACAATCCCGGGATAAAAAGGCATCGGAAGTGGAACGGATTTTTTCCAGGGATACGGTCATGGAAGGGATACGAAAAATGATTAAAGAAGACCTGCAGTGCCTGGTGGTGGTGGATGAACACCATCAAGCCATCGGCGAGTTTCAGCTACAGGATATTCAGCAGAAAATTTGTTTGTAACAAAAGGAGGTTGAAATTATGGCCATTGTCGAAACGTCGATCACCCCCATTGGGACGGCTGCCACCAGTGTCAGCAAATACGTTGCCAAGTGTCACGAAGTATTAAAGGATTTTCCCGAAATAAAATATCAATTAACCCCCATGGGAACCATTTTAGAAGGAGACTTAGCCAAGATCCTGGAGGCCATCGCAATCATGCATGAAGTCCCCTTTAGCCAGGGGGCCGAAAGGGTATCCACACTGATTAAAATTGATGACCGAAGGGATAAAAAAGCCACCATGGAGGGAAAAATGGAGTCCGTATTAAGTAAACTGCAATAGCAGACAGACTAAACTGAAGCCACACTAAAAAAACAAGGCCTTTTATCCAGGGCCTTGTTTTTTGTGGAAACAGAAAATATAGGGACGGTTGATATTACTCCCGATTTTTCGGCAATTCTTTTCGTTTCAGTTTCTTAAAAAAACGGGGATAAAATTTGCCGATGAGGGCTAATAGGATGCCTGCTAAAATGACGAAGGGGAAATAACTGGCAAGCCATAGCAGTGCGGATTCTAAGGCTGTTTGAAACTTTCTAAAAGAATTCCGGAAGTTCTCAAGGAACTGCTCTCCAAATTCTCCACCCTCTACTTCCAGGTTATCCACTTCTTGAATTGATAGATAGATGGTACTGTACTGCACTTGATCATCCAGTCGATTGAGATACCCCCTCAGATGTTCGATTTCTCTTCGAATTCTGGAAAGTTCGCTCTCTAAGGTTAAGATGTCGGAAAGACTTTCCGCTTCTTCCAGCAGATCCAATAAACGCCGTTCCTGAATGGTTTGGTTTCGAAGGTTGGCCTCTATGTCATAATAGGTCTCGGAAACATCATCGCTTTCCAATACTTCCTGGGTGAAGATTCCATAATTCCTGATGGCGTCCACAAATTCTTTTAAGGAAGCCGAGGGTACCCGAAGGGTGAAATCTCCCCGAGGGGACTCATCTTTTTCCGAGATTACCTGATACCGGAAAATATGGCCGCCGTACCGGTCTAAGTCCTGCTCCATTTTTGAAACGGTTTGTTGCAGGTTGTCGGTTTCCATGGTAAGGCTTTGACGATAGATAATTTTATCGCCGGAAATTGAAGTGGTAGTGATTTCGGGGCTGTCAGGGTAGGAACCCTGGTAGGAATCATCCCCCATGGGAGCTTCAGCGGCCCGGTCATAATCCATACTTCCCGCGTCGTCCGAGTAGGTACCTTCATCATTGGAGCCACAGGAGAACAAAAAAAGCGAAAGACTGAGGATTAATACGACACTGAGGAGAAGACGGGTATTTTTTTTCATGGGTTTTCCCTTCTTTCTTTTTTCGATTGGTGGTTATAGTATTTTGACGATGGATGAATCCATTAAGTTCCCCTTGACAAAAAGACTTGGAATTTGTACAATAAAACAAATGAATCCCGAGTATATCGGTAGGTTTAACTTAGTTTTACAATAAGGAGGCATTTCAATGATTTATGACAATATAGGACAGTTAATCGGGAATACCCCCATGGTCCGATTAAATAGCGTAGATAAGGATAGTGCAGAAGTTCTGGTGAAGCTGGAATCCATGAACCCGGGAGGTTCCGTAAAGGAGAGAATTGCCCTGAACATCATCGAAGAGATGGAAAAACGGGGGGAGCTAAAACCCGGTATGAACTTAGTAGAGCCCACCAGCGGAAACACCGGCATCGGCCTAAGCATGGTAGCCGCCTATAAAGGATATACCCTAACCCTGGTCATGCCTAACACCATGAGTATGGAGCGCAGAAAAATTTTAAAGGCCTACGGGGCCAATTTAGTCCTTACCGACGGAAGCAAGGGCATGAAGGGGGCCATCGATCAAGCCAATGAAATTCGTAACAATACCAAGGATACCGTATTAATCGGACAGTTTCAAAATCCCGATAATCCCGATGCCCACGTTAAAACCACAGGACCGGAGATCTTAGAAGACACCGGGGGAAAACTGGATGCCTTTGTGGTAGGCATCGGAACCGGCGGTACCATCACCGGTGCGGGAGGTTTCTTAAAAGAGAAAATACCCGGTCTAAAGTTAATTGGTGTGGAGCCGATCAAGTCCCCGGTGATTTCCGGTGGACAACCGGGACCCCATAAAATCCAGGGCATTGGTGCCGGATTTATCCCCGAGGTCTTGGATCATAAAAACATTGATGAAATGATCCTGGTCTCCGAGGAAGAAGCCATAGCGGAAAGTCGATACACGGCGAAAAAAGATGGGATTCTTCTAGGCATATCCGGTGGGGCGGCCATTTTCGCCGCAAAGAAAATCGCCAAAAGATTAGGCGTAGGCAAACGGGTGGCAGTAGTAGCCCCGGACACCGGTGAGCGGTATTTAAGTACGGAACTTTTTGATTTTGATGAGGAATCTTCATAAATGAAAGGATGTGATTTCAATTTCCTATTTTGATTCAGTTAAAAA
>SLKF01000213.1 GCA_007134725.1 Clostridiales bacterium
GGTTTACTATGGTACATCGCTCCCATCTCCCTTTCCAATAAGTTCAAAGATTTCTACCACAGATGCCTTTTTATTTATACCCTTTCCTCATCGGTCCTCACTTCTATAATTTTCGAGTCTTTTATCTCATAAATTACCTCGGCAACATTTTCAACCAACCTCCTGTCGTGGCTGGTAAACAAAATGGTTCCTCCGTAGTCCTTCATAAGTCCCTCCAAGGCCTCCAGACTGGGTAGATCCAAATAATTGCCCGGCTCGTCCATCAAGAGGATGTTATACCTTCCCAACAGCATTTTCAGCAGATTCATTCCATGAATGAAGCCGTTGTGATAACTCTGCTTTTTTTATTGATTTCCCGCTACTTTAAAAATAACGAACGAAAAGTTAAAGAGTTAATCGACTGATGAAGATACACAACCTGTCGGTTCTTATGATTGCCGGTTTCAGTACTCTTAGAACATAAAAATCGATTCAATTTAATGTTCAAGACGTTTGTCTTGCTACCCGGCAAAAGAACTACCCCATTGTGAATATTTTTCTGTTTTGCCTTTACGGCTGTACCTCCAAAATTCGAAAAATGTTGAAATTCCCAAGCAACCAACCAGCCCACAAGATACAAATTTCCCTACAACCACCCTTTTTCCCAAGATAAAACATATTTCCACTAAAGTAAGAGCTCCATCATCCTTTTAAAAATCCCACCACGGGGTGATGGAAAAATCCATATCCTGAAGATCTACGGTTTCGCCGATTTGCGGGGCGATGATTAAAACCCCGCGTTCCTCCCCTTCAACAAGCGCTCTTTCAACAGGCTCTGACCAACCGTGAAGTGCCAGAGAAAAGGCACCCCAATGCGTAAGCATCATCACCTCTCCCTGAACATCAATATGGGCCTGTACCGATTCTTCGGGGAACATGTGGGAGTCCGCCCATCGGTGATCGTACTGGCCTCCCTCAATTAAAGTCAGATCAAAGGGCCCGTATATCTCTCCGATCTCCTCAAAGTGTTCTCCATAGCTTGTGTCGCCGCTAATATAGATATCGGTCTCCTCCCCGGAGATTACCCAGCCGGACCACAGGGTACTATTTTGATCAAACAAACCCCGACTAGAGTAATGCCGGGCAGGAACCGCTGCAATGTCCAACCCCTGCCACTCTACCTCATCCCACCAGTTCATCGAAGTGATGTCCTCAGGCTCCACTCCCCACTCAGTAAGATGAGCATCCACACCCAGGGGCACGAAAAAGTGCTCTGTTTTCTCCTTTAGGGCAAGAATCGAGGAATAGTCCAAATGATCATAATGATCGTGGGTAATAAACACGGCATCGATTGTGGGCAAATCATCAATTAGATGGAATATGTCCTCCGTAAACCTCCGGCTTCCCACAAAGGAAACCGGGGATGCCATATCGTCAAAAACAGGGTCAATTAATATTTTTTTGTTATTGATGCTCAAAAGAAAGTTTGAGTGTCCAAACCAGGTCAGGCTATCCTCTTCACTGTTGATCCGTTCCCAATCCAAGGGTGCAACGGATACCTCCTTCGAAGGAATGCGGTCCTCCTTCTGAGCGATCCAGTCCCAAATAAGGCTTCCAAAGGAGGTTAGATCCATTCCGGACTCCAGCTCGGTTTCATTAATGAATTCGCCGTCAACATAATTGTCCAGCTCTTCGTATGCCTCCTGCTGTCCTTCAGTGGGTCTTCCACCAAAAACCGGGTGAAAATTCATAAAAAGAATCCCTGCGATGATTCCAATGATCACAAGGCTAAATATCGTCCATAGGAATTTTTTTAAGAACCATTTTCTCTTTCTTTTCTTTCTGAAACTTAGCTTCATTTTCCGTCTCCCCTCGCAATTGTTTTAAGTGTATTCCTCCCCTTCAATAGATCGGTGCTGTTTCCGAAAGAGTGCCAGAAAGATCATTCCCACAAGGGCTCCGGCTAGGTGGGGATAGTGACCTGCCGAAGGAAACCATCCAAAGAGAATACTGCCGATGGTAACAAAGCACTAAATCCGATCCCGGCGGGGCAGCTCTGCAGAGTCAAAGGCTAAAAACCTTACATTTTCAGGATCCGTCCCCTGTGCTACCAGGAATACCCCGGCGGAGAGAAGAAAAAACAACATACTGATCGGATTCTTCTTAATATTCAATGCTTCCATCATGATTAGTTCAGCTCCTTTTCTTTAATTCTTCAATGGTTTCTTCCGCCCATTCGATTTCCGCTTGGATCTCCTTTTGGGCTTTTTTAATGGTGAAATACCAGTAATCGAAGGAATGCTCATAACCTCCCTGAACCGCTGCTTCCTTAGCGGATTCCGATACCACGGAAAGCTCTTCCAAAGCCTCTTCCCTCTGCTTTTTAAAACGCCGGATCTCAAAGAGAAGATTCTCCCTACCGAGGTTTTCTCCGAAGAATACCCTCACAATGAATTCATCCCTTATGGGAACCTCCAAACTATCCGGGAAATTCCTCACCCATTTTAAGAATGCCTCTTTCCCTTTGTCCGTAATGGAATACACCTTCCGGTCGAACTTTTTTTCCTGAGGAACCACTTTAGACGTTACAAATCCATCGTCTTCCAATTTTCCAAGATCTCGATAAATCTGACTTCCCTTTGCACTCCACATAAACTGCAGAGAAGTATCAAAGGCTTTTTTTAAATCATACCCGCTCATGTCCTCGTAGGTAAGCAACCCCAGTAGACCGTGTTTTAAACTCATAGCAATCTCCTCTTCTCTTATATTATAATTTGTTATATTCAACATATTATATGTAAATTATCATTATTCAATATGGATGTCAACATTTTTTTTTAAAACCTCACAGTGTGATGTTCTAGACTCCTATAACCCAAAAAGGGACCAGAATGGCCCCCTTTAGTCCTCCCCACGCTGAGGCTGATCTATTGCCGATACCCTTTCCCCTTTGCTGAGATACGACTGATCTTTATCCTCCCTGTCTATTCTTACAATACTAAAGCGAATGGGCAGTCCTCGACTTCGGTAAAAATTCGGATGATCCTGGAAAAGCA
>SLKF01000083.1 GCA_007134725.1 Clostridiales bacterium
AAAAGTCTAATCGATTTTTTTCTCTATGGAATTTGTTTTTCAATAAATACTCCATGGACTGTTTTTTTAGGATCAATTTTTCAGCTAACTCTTTGACATCAGGAGCTAGAATTTCAGCTGCCATGGAGGGCGTTGCCGCACGGTAGTCCGCAACATAATCCGACAAGGTGTAATCCGACTCATGGCCCACAGCGGATACGATCGGAATAATACTTTTATGTATGGCTTCTACAACTTCTAATTCATTAAAAGCCCATAATTCTTCTAATGACCCTCCACCTCTACCGACAATCAAAACGTCGACTTTTATATCGCCGGATGTAGAATTGAAGTACTGAATCCCTTCTTTAATAGATCGACTCCCATGAGGGCCTTGAACCAATGCAGGATATAAGATGATTTTAGCTCCGGGATTTCGACGGCGAATGATTGAGACAATATCATGAATGGCCGCCCCACTTTTGGAGGTTACGACTCCGATATTTTTTGGTAAAAAGGGAAGTTCTTTTTTATGATCATCTTTAAAATATCCCTTCTTTTCCAGATCGTTTTTCAATTTAATAAATTCTTCGTAGAGGATGCCTAAACCATCAACTTGTATGGTGGTGGCTTTCAGCTGATAAGTACCATTTTTTTCATAAACAGTGACCGATCCTTTGATAATAACCTGTAGCCCTTCTTTTAGTGGGGTATTTAACATTAAGGCATCATCATAAAACATCATTCCCTTTAGGTTTGATGCATCATCTTTTAGCGTGAAAAAGACATGTCCGTTTTGATGATAACGAATGTTTGATAACTCTCCTTGTACTTTTACATTATATAAAATGGGATCGCTATAAAGCAGTCGGGCGATATAACGATTTACTTCGGATACCGATAAACTTCTAATTTCCATTGTGTATTAACCGCCTTTATTTGTTTTAGACTGTTTTTTAGCGGGACTATTTATTAGTGGCGATAGCGTCGAGTACACCATTGATGTACTTTGCTGACTTGTCCTCACTGTATGATTTGGTGATTTCGATGGCCTCGTTAATGGAAACATTGGTGTCTATTTCCGGAATAAAGAGAATTTCTACTGTGGCAACTCGAAGTATGGATAGATCCACTTTCGAAATTCGATTAAGTTTCCAGTCGGTTAAGTATTTTTCTAAAGTTTCATCAACAATTTCATGATTCTTAAGAAAATGGTCTATTATATTATCAATATAAGAGTCTTTATCAGTCTTAATCAATTGAAATTCCTCATTATTCATCAGTACTTTTCGATCAAATTCTTTTTTTATTTCCATTTCATATAATACCTTCATACATAATTCCCGTGCATTTCTTCTACTCATTGCTTGCCTCCTTATATCTACTGCATTGCTGTTATTGTTCTTCCCCTAATGTATGGTTTATTTAGGGAAAAGAACTCCTTGAATATTAATATTCACTTTGCTGGTTTTGACATTCAAAATCTTTTCGATCGAGTGTTTTACGTTTTGTTGAATATCCCAGGACAAATCCGGGATTTTTGTTCCGTATTTTATAATAACATATAAATCAATAATCATTTGTTGATTTTTATGACTGATTTTAATCCCTTTGCTGTGATTTCTTTTTCCGAAGCCTTCTATAATCTCTTCAACAAATCCAGGGCTCATTCCTGCAACACCTTTAATTTCAGTTACGGAAGCAGCAATTATGGTTTTTAACACTTCATCATATATATACACACTACCATTGTCCACTTTCCAATTAATCATTACGAGCCTCCTTATTAAATCATTTTTATCATCTACCTAATTATAGCAAAGAGGTTTTCGATTTACAATAATTCTGTTCTTATCTAGCTATTATTTAAATAATCCCTCAGAAAAGGTTAAAAATTAAAAAGTTCAATGTTTGCACATTGAACTTTTTAGTATTATGTTTTAGTTATCTTCTTTTTCCGTTACTTCTTTTTCCGTTACTTCTACTTCTTCCTCACACTCAGGGCAGTGAATGTTTTCATCATCGAAGAGATCTTCATCATCAATAATAAGAATTTCTTGGCATTTAGGACACTGAATTTCCATAGAATCCAATTCTTCATCAAACAACTCATCCTCAACATCTTCTAAATCTTCATCAATGGTTTCAACGTAATCCGTGAGCTCCAATTGGTTTTCATCCAACTCTACGATAGCATCGGTAAATTCTTCCAAGGTTTCAATAATTTGTAGCAATATCTTCCCTTCTTTGGAACTTTCGTTTAATTCCATACCTTCAGCTAAGCCTCGTAAATATGCTACTTTTTCATATAAATGTTCCATGGTTATAGCCTCCTCATTATTTTTTTATATTTTTTCATTCATTGTAACCTACATTCGGGAGATGTAAACTCCCGTTCGGGTATCTACCTTAACGACATCTCCTTCATTAACAAAAAGGGGAACTTGAATCGTTGCGCCGGTTTCTAACGTAGCATTTTTGGTAACATTTGAAGCAGTATCTCCTTTTACGCCAGGCTCAGTCTCTACAACGGATAGCTCCACAAAATTTGGTGCTTCCACTTGAAAAACTTTCCCTTGATAAAACTTAACATTGGCACTATCGTTTTCTTTTAAAAATTTAATAGCGTCCTCTACATCATCTTTGGTTAGGGGAATTTGTTCGAAAGTTTCATTGTCCATGAAATAATACAAGTCCCCATCACTATATAAAAACTGCATTTCTTTGGATTCAATATGTGCTCTGGGATACTTATCATTTGGATTGAATGCATCTTCTTTTGTAGCACCGGTAACTAAGTTTTTATACTTTGTCCTAACAAAAGCGGCGCCCTTACCCGGTTTAACATGTTGAAAATCAATTACTACATAAGGATCCCCGTTCATTTCAAAGGTTACTCCTTTTCGAAATTCTCCTGCTGATATCATTTTGTTTACCTCCAGTTTACATTAATTTTGTGGTTTTGCGGTATCATGAACAAGCCTATTGGCATTTCTATTATCTTATTCCTATATATGGTTGGTTAACAAGAGATTTCTATTAATTCTTTAGGAGT
>SLKF01000001.1 GCA_007134725.1 Clostridiales bacterium
AAAAGCAAGTATCCTGCACCGGGAACCTTAGTGGATTTGAATGATAATGATGAATCCCTTCACGTATATGCCGAGGGTGAGGGGGATGTAACTTTTGTATTTATGTCAGGCTTTGGTACTGCCTCACCGGTTTATGACTTTCAAGTACTCTATCAAAAGATTGCAGAGGACTATGAAATAGCCGTGGTGGAACGAGCAGGATACGGTTGGAGTGATGTTACGGAAAGCCCGAGAGATGTGGATACGGTTCTGGAAGAAACACGAAAAGCTTTGCAAACGGCTGAAAAGGAAGGGCCCTATGTATTGGTACCCCACTCACTCTCAGGTCTTGAGGCGATTCACTGGGCCAACCTTTATCCCGAAGAGGTTATCAGCATTATCGGTTTGGACCCGCTGGTTCCCGAGTATAAGGAAATATCCGAAGAAGGCCCCGGTACCTCAAGAGTGATTAGCTTTTTAGCGAATACGGGTTTGATGCGAAATCAGCCGAAGGTTTTTGAGGACAACTTTCCTGCGATGAAAAAAGGTCATTTAGATGATGAAGCGGCTTCTGCAGCGGAGTCCCTTTTTTTCCGCCGGGTACAAACCGAAAACATGTGGCAGGAGGCAGCATTAGTGGGAGACAATGCAAAAACCGTAATGAAAAACGGTATGCCGAAGGTTCCCTTTCATGCATTTATTTCCGCAGAAAATGATGATGAAAACTGGGAAGAGAGTATTACCGCATATACCGATGCCACCGATGGAGAGGCTTATATTCTGGAGGGAGAGCACTACATCCATTTGGATTTCCCGGAATTGATCGCTGAAAAAAGTAGTGAGCTGTTAAAGGAATCCTTACAATAATAAATGAACCGGATAAAGACAAAGGGGCAGGAATTAATCCGGCCCCCTTGTCTCATTCTTATTTGATTATTCTTATTTAACTTGTCTGCCTAACATCTTTTCTCGCACAACATCAACGGGCATATCCTTTCCGGTCCACAGTTTAAATGCAAAGGCCCCTTGCCAAATTAACATTCCTAGCCCGTTAATGGTTTTACAGCCCCGGTTTTTCCCCTGGCGCAGTAACTTTGTCTCGGCGGGATTGTATACTAAGTCCGAAATCACCAGGTCTTTCCTTAGGATGCTCTCATCTTCTATAATGCTGCGGTCCTCCATAGAATACATTCCCAGAGGGGTGCAGTTGATTAAGATATTGGCCTCTTTCAGTGCTTTTTGCAGGTTGTTTTGATTAAATTCTTGGACTTTTACGCCGCATCCACGGGTATTTTGCGTAATGGTATTGGCAATTTCTTCTGCGGGTTCTATGGTTCGGTTTAATAGAAGGATTTTTTCTACTCCTTCCATGGCTAATTGAATAGCTATGCTCTTGGCCGCGCCTCCCGCTCCCACCATTACCACTTTCTGATTCTTTACAGGAATTTTTTCTTCTTTAAGTGAAGCAATGTAGCCTTTGCCATCGGTATTATATCCTATTAGGCGACTATTTTCCTTGACCACGGTATTGACCGCACCTATTAGTTTGGCTTCTTCCGATATTTCATCAAGGTATTGCATTATTTCCTGTTTGTGGGGCATGGTGAGATTAAATCCTGTAAAGTTCAGGGTTTTTAATCCCGCTACGGTGGTTTGCAAATCCTCTTGCTCAATATCGAAGGGGATATATATGTAGTCCAAGTTCAGATATGCAAAGGCAGTATTATGCATAAGGGCGGAAAGGCTTTGTTTTACGGGATAGCCCAATAGTGCGGTTAGTTTTGTATTGGATGTAATCAGTTGGTTCATAACAATCCTCCTTCCTTTCAAACTTCCAAATTCGATCATTTACTAATTGATCAGAGTCACAATCAGCGTTTTCTACCTTTACTTTCCCAAGGCATCCGTTTTAGCATTCCTTATTTAATTTCTTTATGATCTCATCACTGACCTCTTCCAAGGTTTTATTCGTGGTTTTCACCACAATGTCTCCCGAAGCAAGATAAGCTTCCTGTCTTTGCTCTAATATTTCTTTTATCGTCTTCAGATTCATTTTCCCTTTTAACAGAGGTCTTGTTTGATCTTTTTGAATTCGCCGGTAGATTTCTTCCGGTTCCGCTTCTAATAAAACAGTTTTCCCGCCGTTTCTAAGATTTTGGATGTTTTCCTTATTTAACACCACACCACCACCGCATAGGATGATCCTGTTGGTTTCCCCACTTAGTCTTTTTACCAACTCCCCCTCGATTTTTCTAAAATGAGCTTCTCCCTCTTGTTCGAAAATTTCTCCGATGGTCATTGCGGTTTCTTTTTCTATCATTTCATCGGTATCTATAGACTCTCGTTTCAGCTTTTGTGATAGGAGTCTTCCTACACTGGTCTTCCCTGTCCCCATAAAGCCGATGAGGCTGATATTATTCTTCGCCGACATTTTTTCACCACCATTTCTTTACTTCCTCTTTGCTCAGTAGTATTTCTTTAACGGTGGCCTTTCCCGTAGGAAGCACAAAGGAAATTTTTCCTTTTGCATTTTTCTTGTCCTTTTCCATCATTTCCAGCATTTCAATTTTAAGCTGGTTGGAAATAGTGCAGTCCATACCGGTTTTATGAATTAAATCGGTTATTTCCCGGCAGTATGCTTCCTCAATCCAACCCATGGCTTTGGCCATTAGGGTTTCATGATGCATTCCCAGAAGTACCCCTTCCCCATGGGTGTATTTCTGATAATGGGTTGCGGCCTCTAGTGCATGGCCCATGGTGTGGCCGAAATTAAGGATTTTTCGCAGTCCTTCTTCCTTTTCATCCTTGGTTACGATGGCTGCTTTGATCTCACAGCATCTTTTAATGATCTTTTGAGTAATTTCAGTCTTTAATCCCAGTAGATTTTCTAAGTTTTCATCTACATACTTAAAAAAGTCGTAGTCGTAGATTATACCGTATTTGATGACCTCACCGATGCCACTGAACAGTTCTTTTTTTGATAAAGTTTTCAGTAGTTCCGGATCGATGACCACGGTATCCGGCTGATAAAAACTTCCCACCATGTTTTTTCCCCCGGCCATATTGATTCCGGTTTTCCCGCCCACACTGCTGTCGACTTGTGCTAATAAGGTTGTGGGTACCTGTATCCAGGGGATCCCACGCATATAGATGGAAGCTGTGAATCCTGCTATATCTCCTACCACGCCTCCACCAAAGGCAATGATTTTGGATTTTCTGGTAAATCCATGCTCGATCATAAAAGAGAGGACAGCTTCCACCGTGGCGATGTTTTTGGATTCTTCTCCCGCTTCAATGACGTATTTATGATAGTCCTCTTGTCCCAAAGATTTTTCCAAGAAGGATCCATATAAGGGATCCACATTGGAATCCGTAATAATCAACCATTTTTCCGCCACACCGATGTACTGATACAGTTCCTTGATGATTCCCGCTTTAATATAAATATCATAGGGATTTTCTTTTAAGTCTATTGATAGTCTTTCCATCGTTTTCTAATCTCCTCTATGGAATCTCCGCCAAATTTTCTTAAAAACTCTTGGGCAATTACGGTAATGGCTACCATTTCTCCCACGATGGATGCGGCGGGTACAGCACAGGTATCGCTTCTCTCTACGGAAGCCAGGGCCTCTTCTTTTGTAATTAAATCCACGGTTTTCAACGGCTTGTATAGGGTGGGAATGGGTTTCATTGCACATCGGATCACAATGGTTTCACCGTTGGACATGCCCCCCTCAATGCCTCCTGCATGGTTTGTCTTTCGATAAAATTTCTGTTCTTCATCATAGTATATTTCATCATGAACCTTGGAGCCTTCCATCCCTGCGGTTTCAAATCCATCGCCGATTTCCACGCCCTTGATCCCCTGTATACTCATGAGATGATGGGCCAGTTTCCCGTCCAGCTTTCGATCCCATTGTACGTAACTGCCCAGTCCATGGGGTACCCCTTTGATATGTATTTCAAATACTCCGCCTAAGGATTCTCCATTTTCTTTGGCTTTTTTAATTTCTTCGATCATGGCATTTTCAGCGTCTTGATCGATACAGCGGACTTCTGATTCTTCGGCTTTTTTCAAAACTTCCAGATCTTCTTTTTCTTCATCTGATTTTTCATCTATTTTTCCATCTAGCTTTGCATCTAATTTTTCATCTATTATTTTACCTAGTTTTTCATCTGAGTTTTCATTTGGATTTTTTCCCAATGCGGCATTGCCGATAGCAATTACATGACTATACACTTCGATATCAAATAAGGTCATTAGCTGTTTAGCAAGGCTCCCGATTCCTACTCGAACAGCGGTTTCTCTGGCACTGCTTCTTTCCAGTACATTTCTTACATCATCAAATCCGTATTTCAGGGCTCCGGTCAAATCTGCATGTCCGGGACGGGGCTTGGTAACCCGCTTTTCTTCCGTCTCTGCCTGCTTAGGATCCATGAATTTTTCCCAGTTTTCATAGTCTTTGTTTTTGATTAAAAAAGCAATGGGACTTCCTAAGGTCTTTCCATTTCTCAGTCCTGCAAGGATTTCCATTTTGTCAGTCTCAATCTTCATTCTGCCCCCTCGACCATAGCCTTTTTGCCTTCTTGCCAAATCCTTATTGATTTGTTCCATATCGATGGGCACATTTGAGGGAAACCCTTCCATGGTTCCCACCAAGGTTTTGCCGTGGGATTCCCCGGCGGTTAAAAATCTCAGCATATAATTCACTCCTCTCATTAAAAATTGACCAAACTTCATATTTTACCCGGAGATCTGTTTTAGTTTCTCTTCAAACTCTGGAAAGGAAATGGCAATGCATTCCGGATCCTTTATTTTTATGGGCTCTTTGGCAAATAGACCGCATATGGCCATGGCCATGGCGATTCGATGATCCTGGTAGCTTTCCGCTACGCCTCCCCGGATCTCGTTGGGTCCGTTGATTTCCATACCATCGGGCAATTCCTTGATATCCACTCCCCGTTTTTTCAGTTCCGTTACCATAGCGGTAATGCGATTGGATTCTTTCACTTTCAGTTCCCCGGCTCCCCTAATGGTAGTCTTGCCTTCTGCCACAGCGGCAATAACGGCAATAACCGGTATTTCATCAATTAATCGGGGAATAATTGTTTCATCGATATTTGTACCCAAAAGCTTTCTTCCCCTTACAATAATATCGCCGATTTCTTCGCCTCCACTCTTATGGATGCGGTCAAATTCAATGTCGGCTCCCATATCCCTCAGTACATCAATGATTCCTGTACGCGTAGGATTGAGTCCCACTTTTTCAACGATCAGATGGGCCCCTTCAAAGGCAGCGGCGGCAGCGATAAAAAAGGCGGCGGAGGAAATATCTCCCGGTACTTCAATTTCTTGCCCCTCTAAATTTGAGGATTTTAGGGTGATTACTCCCTTTTGTGTTTTGATGTTTCCCCCTAAGAACCTAAGCATTCGCTCCGTATGATCCCTGGAGATGCTCTTTTCTCTGACGATGGTATATCCCTCTGCGTAAAGCCCCGCTAATAAAACCGCGGACTTTACCTGGGCACTGGGTACCGGAAGGGTATAGTCCATTCCCTGCAGCCCGCCGCCTCTTATGACTAAGGGGGCCAAACTTCCCCCACATCTTCCGTCAATGGCCGCGCCCATTTCTCTTAGGGGATTGGCGATGCGGTCCATGGGTCGTTTCTTTAAAGAATCATCTCCCGTGATGATGGAAAGAAAATTTTGTCCTGCCAATATGCCTGACAGCAGTCTCATGGTGGTTCCGGAATTTCCCGCATCCAGGATATCCTTGGGCTCTGATAACCCGTGAAGACCCTTTCCCGTGATGTGAATTTCCTGATTTTTCTCTTGGATGTCGATTCCCAGACCCCGAAAACAAGCGATGGTACTAAGACAGTCTTCCCCTCTTAAGAATCCCTTAATCCTGCTTTTGCCCTGACTGATCCCGGAAAGCATCACGGCTCTATGGGAAATCGATTTATCTCCCGGGACGGATATTTTTCCCTGTATTTTTTCAATGGGGTTTACGATGAGCATCTTCTTCCTCTCCCTTCCCGTAGGTTAATTTAAAACCGACAGATCTTAAAAGTTTCAGGGCCTGTTCCCGGCTAACTTCCGATTCAAAAGCCATTCTGACAGCCCCTTGTTCCTCTTGCCTTGCATGAAGAATTTCAATCTCCTTAATATTGATCTTTGCCGCTCCTAAAAGTCCGGTCATTTCCCCTAAGACCCCGGGACGATCTTCAATATCCACTATTAGGTCCCATAAATCCGGGATATAATCCTTTGATTTTTTCGGTATACTTTCTCTGATGATCTTTGCCGTGGATAAATTCCGAAGTATTTCTTCCTGTTTTTCCTCGATCAGCAGTGCTTTGAAATTCTCCAGCATACGATTCATTTTTTCAATTCCTTCGATCATTTGTTGTTTGTTTAATAAGAGTATATCACGCCACATAGCCGGGTTTCCAGCGGCAATTCTGGTGGTATCTCGAAAGCCGCCTCCTGCAAAGGGTATATGAGATATACCATTGTTTTGATCCATCATATTCACCAATAGCACTGCCATTAAGTGAGGCATGTGACTGATTTGTGCCACAATGACGTCATGCTCCTTCGGATTAATGACTACAGGGTAGGCCCCGAGGCTTTCGACCAATCTCTTTAGTTGCTCTATGTCTTCCCCTAGATTCTCCTTCGTCGGAGTTAAAAAGTAGTAGGCGTTTTCAAAAAGCGTGGGACTGGCAGCGCCAATGCCTTCTTTTTCTGAGCCCGCCATGGGATGGCCGCCGATAAAAGAAATGCCTTTGGGCAATTGTTCCAAAGCCATGGTTACGATTTTTTCTTTGACACTTCCCACGTCCGTCACCAGGGTATGCTTTGAAAGATGGGGAGTAATTTCCCAAAGCACCTTTTCAAAGCATCCTACGGGAACCGCCAGAATGACCAGATCCACCTCTGTTACGGCCTTCTGTAAATCCACTGTGTACTCATCAATCGCCCCGATCTCCCGGGCTTTTTTAAGGGAGGCTTTGCTTACATCCCCTCCGATGATTTTTCCCTTAAAGCCTTTGTGTTTTAGGCCTAAGGCTATGGATCCTCCGATCAGACCCATGCCAATAATCGTTATGGTTTTAAAATCCTTCATCTTCTATCACCCGATCCCTCTTTTTTAGCATACGCTGCTGATTTTTCTAACGGATTCCATCAATCTTGCAAATTTTTCCGGCTTTAAGGATTGTGCCCCGTCGGATGCCGCCAGTTCCGGCTGGTGATGCACTTCGATCATCAGTCCGTCGGCGCCCACGGCGATGGATGCTTTGGACAGGGGCTCTACCATGGACCATTTACCCGTGGCATGGCTGGGATCCACGATAATCGGCAGATGACTTAATTCTTTTATCACCGGGATGGCACTGAGGTCCAAGGTGTTTCTGGTGTAGGTCTCATAGGTACGAATCCCTCGTTCACATAAAATCACCTGACTGTTGCCCTCGGACATGATGTATTCCGCTGCCATCAGTAGCTCTTCAATGGTTGCGGAAAGCCCCCGTTTTAGTAAAATAGGAACATTGGATTTCCCTGCTTTTTTTAGTAGGGGAAAGTTTTGCATATTTCTTGCTCCGATTTGTAAAATATCCGTGTACTTGGCCACGATATCAAAGGTCTCCTGACACATTACCTCGGTCACAATAGGCATTCCCGTAGCTTCTTTGGCTTTTTTCAGGAGCTTTAGTCCTTCTTCCCCTAATCCTTGAAAACTGTAGGGAGAGGTTCTCGGTTTAAAAGCCCCGCCCCGAAGAAAATGTGCCCCTTCTTTTTTCACCGCTTGGGCAATGGTCATTAGCTGCTCTTCGCTTTCCACTGCACAGGGTCCCGCAATAATCACCGGGGTGCCTCCACCAATTTTGTGGCCCCCTACCTCCACTATGGTATCTTCCGGATGAAAAAGTCTTCCCGCTAATTTAAAGGGATGATGTACATGGATTAATCGATCCACATGGACATTGGCTTCGATCTGACTGGGATTGATCTTTCTTGTATCCCCTACTAAACCCACGATACAGTAGCTTTCCCCTTGACTGACATGCACCTGACATCCCAGGCTTTCCATTTTTTTTATAATCTTTTCCCTTGCTTCTTTAGTTGCTGAGGGTTTCATAATAATTACCATTTTCCATTCCTCCTAATTTTTAAAATGTCTGTCGAAAATGCGTTTTAACCATAAGTTTTTCTACTTCTTTTGCTCTTATATATGAAATCAGAGTGTATGGCCATACTTCTGACGTATGAAAACAATAAAAAAAGAGACCCATCTAAGAGTCTCTTCAGCAACAACAGTATCAACATATTTTGGTAGACTTCTACCATGCCAATGTTCTATTATCCCCTTTACCTAACAAGAGTTCTCTTACATATCTATTATTTTTCCATGCAAAATAGCTGAAGCTACAATAAAAGCTCCAGTAAAAGTTATAATAATAGCTATCAAGTTTTAGACTCTTGTTCAGTTGGTTTAACATTGGAATCATTCCCTTTCCTTTGTTCGTTTGGGCTTACAATTATATTTTCGTAATGTTTGCTTTTATTCATAATAATTTATAGATGATTATATGCCTAGTATAAGCAACTGTCAATGAATTTATGGAAAGATTCCAAATGTTTTTAAAGCTTATAATTTTTTAACCTGTTAAGATTCCTTGGGGTCCTTGATAACATCCTTGGGTTCCTTGATAACATCCTTGGCTTCGCCAATGTTTTCGGCTTTGCCTTCCCGGATGGCCTCGGCCATTAAATCCAGTGTTCCCACTTCCAGGACTTCCTTGCCCAGTATGCCTTCATACTCCGTAGAGAGTTTTACCGATAATTCATTCAGCCTTTCCAAATTTTCTTTCCCTTCCTCATAGATCCTTCTATATTCCTCTTTTAATGCTCTTAGCTCCTCTTCATTTGCCTCGGCGATCTGGCGGTGAATCTCTTTTGCTGTCTCATTATCAAATTCCAATAGGGCGGCTTTCTTTTTTTCTAAGAGTTCGTTTATAGCTTTTTGATATTCCTCAATTTCCTGGTCAAACTCTTTCAAATCATAGAAACTTTCATCTTCATCCTTTTCGATTTGTCGCTTGATTTTTCGTTGTTTTTTCTTGCTTTCTCGGATTTTCTTTCGCATTTCACGCACCCGATTCAGTGCATCCAAATGCTTATATTTCTTTTTACCTACGATCAGATACATACCGCCGAAAATCAAAATGGCAGCAATATAAATAAGTCCTAAATAAAGGGTTCCCATACCGTCAAAAAATATCGTATAAATACCAAAGGGTATTACAAAAAATGACAGGGCTAAGGTTAATATAATCAAACCGATATCCCCTAATCCGCTGGGGAAATATAAGGCAAAAAACAATCGATTGTTATAAAGAAGAGGAATTTTTTCTTGTTTAAATACGGATCTTCCGGCGAGATGCAATTCTTCGCCTTCGTTTCTAACCTCTGCGGTTTCTGCATTTATTCGTTGGATCACGGCCTTCTTTTTCGCTTTTTCTTTATTGGATTCTACGGTTTCCAACTTCTTGCTTAGATTTTCCAATTGTTCATCAAAGGTAGCTTCCAGTTGTTCCCTCCGTTGACGGGTTATTTTCTTAATCTCCCCTTCGATAGCATTTTCTTTTTTAGCAATGTGCTTTTCCGCTTCCTTTTCTTTTTCTTCCAATGCATGTTTCCCTTGCTTACAGTTTTTTAGCTCAATTACCTGTTCTTTGATCTCTTCGATCTCCTCGATGCCGCCTTCCAGAATTGTCTTTTCCATTTTTTCACCCTTTCTTATTACCGGATCGCCTCCGGTGATTCTTCTTTATCGAGTGTATAAAGTATTAATATCCAATTATAGTCTCGATAAACAAGTTCTTTGTAGGTAAAAAGACTGATGAAAAATGATAGGGAAACTTGTTTGATTTCTCATTGGCTTCATTAGACCAGACAGGTCCCTGTTTCTTTGTCCCCATCTCTGTCCATTGTCCCGGTCTGCCTAGCCTCTTGTCTATACCTACGCATGGAACACGTGGATTGACCTTCGAAATTGGCAACGGCAAGGTCTTTACCGGAACCACAAACAGCGAAGGCGTGTTCACCGCCCGCTACAGGGTGGCGAACAGGACAGCAATTGGTGCCTATACCATCAACGCGAAAGTGGAAAAGGTAAACGCTGTAGACGCTGCTGTCAGAACATTCAAGGTTTCGGGTAGGTAAATCAATCACTTTTAAATTAGTCAAATTCAACCTCCAGGCACAGCCTGGAGGCTTTTATTAGGGGATTCCCCATGAAATTATGAAGTTTGTTATGACGCTGGGGATGTTTCTCTTGTCAGTTCTCTGTGAGTTCGTTCCCTTTTTGCGCCCATTGCGCCCCTGTTATTCATCATATTCAATAGTTATGGAAGGATGAAACTTCCGCTCCAATTGGTGCTTTTTCTTTCGATATTCTTTGGATTCAAATACGATATCCATGTCATAATCCTCGGGATACAAGTCCTCCCCTTTAATATGAAGGCTGAGGCGTTTATGGTTGATCGTGAACTTCTTCTTTTTCACCATCACCCCCACCTCCCCTTTCGAGTCGGTTTGCTGATAGACAATTCCAGTGGTTCCCAGGGTGGAGATGTATACACTGTCTCCTACTGTAAACTTTTCTTGAAGATTTTGCTGTTTTTTCAACTTACTTTTGATCGCTGAAGGTTTCTTTCGATGTTCAGCAATATCCACGGCCTTGGGATCTGTATCAACAGCATGCTGGTCCCTACTACTTCCCAAACCATCTTCTGTTTTCTCATTTGCCATATGAAATTGTTTAGGATCGTAGACTTTTTTCTCTCCATAGGTGACTTCGTGGGCCCGTTCAATCATCCGGTGATCCAATCCTAATCGTAGGGCAATATGAAAGGCATTGCTCTCACCAACGGAGCCCATTTCCAATCGATACAAAGGCTTTAAGGACTGTATATCAAAAGCCATAGAACCATTGGTAAACTGGGGATGCTCCAAGGCAAATCGCTTGATCTCATTATAGTGGGTGGTTGCTAGTACGATGGCCCCTTTTTTATGAAGTTTTTCCAAGATCGAGGTGGCAAGGCCCGTACCTTCTGCAGGATCCGTCCCGGCTCCCAGTTCATCCATGATCACCAGGGATTTTTCATTAACCTCTTTCATAATATGAATCACATTTCCTATATGAGATGAAAAGGTACTTAAGTTTTGCTCGATACTCTGTCCATCTCCGATATCCACTAAAATCTTTTCAAACACCGCCATTTCCGTATTTTCCTCTACGGGAATATGAAGTCCCGATTGCACCATTAACGTGAGAATCCCCAGGGTTTTAATGGTGACGGTCTTGCCTCCCGTATTCGGCCCGGTAATCACCAACCCTCGGTAGGAACCCCCTACCTTGGCATCCAGCGGTACTGCTTCCTCTTTCAGTTGAGGATGCCTTCCGCCCCGAAGCATAATACGCCCTTCGTCATTTAACGAAACACTTCTACCCTTTATACTTTGGCTATACTTGCCTTTTGCAAATAGAAAATCGTAGTTTCCCATCAACTCTACATTCACATGAAGTTCCCTTTGATATGTCTGAATCAGTCCGGTTAAGGTAAAAAGAATCTGATACTCCTCCTCTTCCTCCTCTCCTTTTAATCGGTTCACTTCCTCCGATAGTCGGCTCACATCCCGAGGTTCAATAAACACGGTCATTCCCGATGCAGACCGGTCTACCACTCTTCCCTCC
>SLKF01000110.1 GCA_007134725.1 Clostridiales bacterium
AGATTTGATTATCTGCGTAGGAGGAGACGGTTCTTTTCTAAAGGCTCTCCATGATTTTAATTTCCCCAACATCCCCATCATCGGCATCAATACCGGACATTTAGGGTTTTTAGCAGAGGTAGACCCGGACGGTATCGATTATTTCCTTGAAAGCTATCAACAGGGTAATTATACCACGGAAATTTCCCATCCTGTGGAAGCTTCCATCTGTACAAGAAACAGTTGTATCAAGAAAATGGGAGTAAATGAAATCGTTATCAAGGGAGACAAGTCCCGAACCGTGCATTTGGACATTTCCGTGGATGATCAATTATTGCAACGCTTCAGTGGTGATGGAATTTTGATTTCCTCAGCCCTTGGAAGTACCGCTTATAACTACTCCATCGGCGGCAGCATTGTGGACCCCCGGTTAAGCGTGCTCCAAATTACGCCCTTAGCCCCTATTAATACCAATGCTTATCGGTCTTTTACCTCCAGTGTAATTTTGCCTCCTGATGCAAGGATTAAAATCAGTCCCGAATATCGGTTCGAGGACAATATCGTACTGGTCTGCGACGGTGTGGAACATCGTTACAGTAAGATTACAGAAGTGGATATTCGCATTGCCGACGTAACCATTGAAATGATCCGTATGGAAAAAGGTAATTTTTGGAACAAGGTCATTAACAAGTTTTTATAAACTCCGTTGATGTCACCCGAGGAGGTAATTTCGATGCCAAATTCTAAGGCGCATGCTATCGCACTTTGTGAAGACAAGTGCATTGGTTGCACCAACTGTATCCGAGTATGTCCCACGGAAGCCATTCGTGTAAAAAATCAGAAGGCAAAAATCATAGAGAAACGTTGCATCAACTGTGGACAGTGTGTTTCCGTCTGTCCACATAATGCTCTTACCGGAGTCAGTGATCCGCTACAGGCTATTGAGAAATTCACCCATAAAATTGCTTTGGTGGATCCCGTACTTTACGGTCAGTTTTATGAGGATGTCGTAAACCCCCAAGAAATTTTGGAAAAAATCCAACAACTGGGTTTTGATATGGTTTATGAGGTTTCTCGAAGCGCACCGATCATTACGGATTTTACCAATGAATATCTGAAAAATGCCAAGGCTCTGCCTGTGATATCCTCCTCCTGTCCGGCGATTCTTCGAACCATTCAGATCCGATTTCCCGATCTGATCGAAAATATTCTGCCCATGGACTCCCCTACGGAAATTGCTGCGGAAATTGCAAAGGAGGAATTGGCTACAAAAAAAAATATTCCCATAGAAGAGATCGGGGCTTTTTATATTTCCACCTGCCCTGCCCGTTCCTTTAGCTTTAAAAACCCTGTGGGTCGAGACCGTTCCAATGTGGATGGTACCTTATCCATCAAGGATGTTTTTCTAAAGATCAGCGGCATGAAACAAGATCCCCGGTATGCTCAGGATAAAAACCTCCTCTCCCCGGAATTCTTTCCCCACGGGAAAGCCATCGGCTGGGCTAGACTGGGAGGACAAAGTCAATCCCTCTCCATTAAGGAATTTTTATCCGTAGACGGTATCGACAATGTGATCAGTATTTTAGCCGAGGTGGAGGACGACAAATTGCAGCATTTATCGTTTTTAGAGTGTCAAGCCTGTACCAACGGGTGTGTGGGAGGAAATTTTTGTATTGAGAACTCCTTTGTGGCCAGAAATCGGATCCGGATTTTAGCGGAAAAACATCAGGATTACCAAGTGGATAAGTTCTCCGGGGACTACAAAAAATTTATGATTCAAAAAGAAATCAAACCCTATGATGTCTCCTCCCTGGACGAGGATCTTTCAGAAGCCTTGATAAAATTGGAAAAAATTAACGAGGTTTTGGAATCCCTGCCCAATATTGACTGTGGTGCCTGCGGTTCTCCTTCATGTAGAGCTTTAGCCGAGGACATCGTTCTGGGATACGCTTCATTAAAAGACTGTATTGTGTTGTTAAAGGAAAAACGATAACCCCCTGCAATGGGGCTATGAAAAGAAAAGACTTGCGACCAGGAGTCTTTTCTGTTTTCTCTGTAGACTTTTGGGTAAAAACTCATTAGTATGGAATTTTTTGCTGATATTTTACTTACATTTAGGAGGGAAGGTTTATGGCAAAACAGAAATCATTTTTTATGAAACAGGCCATGATGAGAAAAGTTCTTTTCGCTACCATACCGATTCTCATCGGTGCCACATATTTTTTCGGATTAAGGACGTTAACCTTAACCGCAGTAGTTACAATAACCGCAATTATTACGGAATACTTGTTTAAACGAAAAGATGGAAAACCGGTCAGTGAGGCGGTAATCGTCTCCGCTGTGCTTTTTACTTTGGCCCTACCGGTGTCTACACCCTACTGGATAGCCATGGTGGGTATTATTTTCGGGATTGTATTTGCCAAAGAGGTTTTTGGTGGTTATGGCCGCAATGTATTTAACCCCGCCATCGCCGGTAGAACCTTTATTTACGTTTCTTTTCCCGAGTTTTTAACTGCCCGGTGGAACGTGGCTTCTCAATCTTTCCCCGGAGGCTTTACAAAATATATGACAGATTCTCTGGATACGATTTCCGGTTCCACACCCTTGGTCCAAGGAGCCACAGGAGAAGGCCTGGCTTTATCGGACTTGATTATCGGCAACGTTTCCGGTTCCTTAGGAGAGACCAGTGTAATCTTAATCCTTATAGCGGCTGTTTATTTACTGGCTACGAAAACCGCTGACTGGAAACTTATGGTCGCCCCCATGGTAGGATTCATGACCCTGAGTATTGTTTTTTATCTGATGGGCATGGAAGGTGTTCCGGACCCCATATTCGGTTTAACCTCAGGAAGCATGCTGTTTCTTTCGGTTTTCTTCGTGACCGAGCCTATTAGCGCTCCAAAAACCACAGAAGCGAAATGGATTTATGGAATTTTGATCGGTTTCGTCGCAATGATCATCCGTACCTTTGGAATCTTCATCGCTGGAGGAATGTTTGCACTGTTAATTATGAACACCTTCTCTCCAATTCTC
>SLKF01000147.1 GCA_007134725.1 Clostridiales bacterium
TACTAGATGGCAGAGAAGGACTAACTCCCAATGACCGTGAAATTGCTACTATGCTAAGAAAATCCGGCAAACCGATTCTATTAGTGCTCAATAAAGTGGATACTAGGGATTCTTCTCCTTTTTACTACGACTTTTTCGAATTAGGATTGGGCGAACCGGTTGAAATATCGTCGGCTTTAGGATTAAACATCGGGAATTTACTCGATGAAATCGTGGCTTTGTTTCCGAAAAATGATGAAGAATACTATGGTGAAGATGTTGTGAAAGTCGCGGTCATCGGAAAGCCTAACGTGGGTAAATCCTCATTGGTCAATAAAATTCTAGGGGAAGAACGGGTAATTGTCAGCGAAATTGCGGGAACAACCCGTGATGCTATTGACACTCCCTTTACTCATGGAGATGACCACTTCGTATTAATTGACACAGCTGGTATTCGAAGAAAAAGTAAAGTGTACGATAGTATTGAGCGATACAGCGTTATTCGATCCGTTACTGCGGTGGAACGGGCAGATGTTTGCCTGCTGATTATTGATGCGACAGAAGGGGTAACAGAACAGGATAAAAAGATCGCCGGATACAGTCACGAAGCGGGTAAAGCTTTAGTTATTGTTATTAATAAATGGGACTTAGTCGAAAAAGATACCAAAACCATGAATACTTTTATTAAAGAAATTCGAAATGAACTTGCCTATTGTTATTATGCACCGATTTTATTTATTTCTGCCCTAACGGGACAGCGGACAAACAAAATTCTGGAAACCGTTAAAGCCGTGGCAAATCAAAATGCCATGCGATTAAAAACCGGAGTATTAAATGAAATCATTGGTGAAGCAGTTCTGCTTAATCAACCACCATCAGATAAGGGCAAGAAATTAAAAATCTACTATGGTACCCAGGGAGGGGTTAAGCCGCCGACCTTCATTTTGTTTGTGAATGATAAGAAATTGGCTCATTTCTCTTATATTCGATATCTTACAAACAAAATCCGGGAGAACTTTGGATTTGAAGGCAGTCCGATTCGATTTATATTAAAAGAAAAAACGAAAGGGGATTAATTGTGGAATTAACGCTTACCATTATTGTTGCATATTTAATTGGAAATTTATCTCCTTCCTATGTGATAGGGAAACTTGCAAAAAACATTGATATCCGAGAGCATGGCAGCGGAAATGCAGGAGCTACTAATGTGCTGCGGGTAATGGGAAAGAAATTTGCAGCACTAACATTTATTGTGGATGCTCTTAAAGGGGTGTTGGCTGTTATTGTTGTCCGATACTTTTTTGGAGAAGACTATGCCATGGTGGCCGGTATTTTTGTCGTGGTCGGCCATAACTGGCCGGTTATATTAAAGTTTAAAGGAGGGAAAGGGGTAGCAACCTCCATTGGATTAATTCTTGTAATCCACCCTTTCTACGGACTTATGGCTATGTTAATCGGTATTGTAACTTTGCTGATAACCAAAATAGTATCCCTGGGTTCTATGGTAGGAATGACATCTTTTGCGATTTTAGTTTTAATTTTCAGTAGAGATTACGCTCTCTTTGCCGTAGTATTAGCTACCATGAGCCTTTATCGACACAAAGATAACATTCATCGGTTAATGCGTGGAGAAGAAAAAACCATCTCCAAGAAAAAAGATTCTTAAAGGAGGTTATATCATGAGATCATTGTCTGTTGCTGTAATCGGTGCCGGCAGTTGGGGAAGTGCGTTAAGCATTGTTTTGGATAGCAATGGCCATAAAGTGCATTTATGGATGAGAAGTGCAGAACAACTGAAAGAAATCAAGACTACAGGTAAAAATCAAAAATATCTAAAGGATGTTACTATTCCTGATAGTGTTCAACTATCTAATGATTTAGAAACCACCATAGAGGGTAGTGATGTGATATTGTTATCGGTACCTACTCAATCTGTACGGGAGGTTCTGAAAAGAATAAAATCCTCTCTGACCAAAGACCAAATTGTGATAAACGTGGCGAAGGGTTTAGAGACCCAATCGAAACTTCGAATATCTCAAATCATCGAGCAGGAACTGGGAGACCATCCCTGTGTAGTGCTTTCGGGGCCCTCACATGCAGAGGAGGCTTCAAGAGGAATGCCCACTACCGTGGTATCGACTTCAAAAGAAAAAAAATGGGCGGAGTTTGTTCAGGAGATGTTCTCCAATGACTACTTTAGGGTTTATACAAACCCAGATATTATAGGTGTTGAGCTGGGGGGATCGCTTAAAAATGTGATTGCTTTTGGGGCCGGGATTTCTGATGGCCTTGGCTATGGTGATAATGCAAAAGCTGCATTGATGACTCGAGGAATAAGAGAGATTGCTCGTTTAGGAGAAGCTATGGGAGCGGACATGTCTACTTTTTCTGGACTTTCGGGAATCGGAGACTTAATCGTAACTTGCACAAGTATGCATAGCCGTAATCGAAGAGCGGGAATTTTGATCGGTCAAGGGAAATCTTTTGAGGAAACCTTAGAAGAAATCGGTATGGTGGTGGAAGGAATTAAAACCACGGAGTCTGCCTATGAATTGTCCAAGTTTTACAACATCGAAATGCCTATTACCGAGCAGATTTATAATGTGATTTATAAGGATGTTGAACCTAAAGATGCGGTTGTACAGCTGATGAGTCGGCGAAAGAAAAACGAGATGGAAGAAATAGCAGAAGGTAGGGAACTGGATTGGTAGCAGAACCCTGGGCTATACGAATTAACTTAAGGATTCTTATAAAAGTCCTTGACTTTTATTCATAAAAAGATTACAATACTTTTTGTAGCTTAATCGGGATATAGTTCAGTTGGTAGAACGCACGTCTGGGGGGCGTGAGGCCGGCGGTTCAAGTCCGCCTATTCCGACCAATTAAAAAAATACGTAATAATTTCAAGAAGCTGTATCTCTTTTCGGGGATACAGCTTTTGTATTTTGTGAAACATTTGGAATTAAACATACGTCTAAAGGGTATAGGTTAAATAAGATAATAAAGGGGTGTGTCA
>SLKF01000247.1 GCA_007134725.1 Clostridiales bacterium
AACTGGTAATGTCTCTTCGAAGATCAATTTCCTCCACCACTTCATTTTCCAATGATTCTGCCTCACTTTCAAGGTCTTGCAGATGATGGGCTGCCATTAATAGTACTGCAAGCATAATGATTGCCGTGGCCGTTATCAGAAGAGCCGGTTTACTTTTCATTTTAATTTACCTCCACATTATTAGGGTTTTGTTTGTTTATCAGCAATATAATCGCCTCCGTTATTATAGAAATGCTTGATCGTATTCCTTAGCCGGTCCCATAGTGAGTTTTTCATTAAAAATAGCCGTTTCAATGTACTTTCCCGATACATTATCGAAATACCCTTTTTGTAGCTCCATGGCCATAAATGCGGGAAAATTTTCTCCATCAGCGGTGGTTATATTAAATGCTTTTGCTTCTTTAAACCCGAACCTTGGATAATACGTGGGATGTCCGAAGAATACAATGGCTTCATATCCCTGTTCTTTAGCTTTTTGGATAGAATGGGTCATTAATGCACTTCCAACACCCTGCTTTTGATATTTTGGCAATACACTAATGGGTCCAAAGTTTAGCACGACTTTTTTCTCTCCATTTGCTTGCAGAATATAGGATCCCTCGGAGTAAATGATATGACCCACAACCTGATCATCGATTTCCGCAACGAAGGTCAGTTTTTCAATGCCTTCTTTTCCCCTCATTTTATGTACCATGAAGTGCTCTACCGCACCCACTCCGATTTTTCCAATACGTTCCTCTCGCCAAAAGGCCGCACGGGTTAAGTATTCTACTGCATTCCAATCTTTTTTCTCTTCCACTCTGATTTTGATATTAATCATAATTATCGCCTCCGACCTTCGGCTAAATTCGCCGCGATCAATTATTTATAGATATTTACAGATACAAGTACAAAGTTTCCAATAATTCATATTTGCCTATCTTAAGTATAGGCAACTTCCTACATAAACATAAGGGCATGGGGTCGGATTGCCCCTCCGCCTTCAGACGGAACTTTAAGAATAATAAAAAAAGAACCATTCTTAGGGACAAGTAGTCTATCCCCAAGAGTGGTTCTTGATGCTTATTTATAACCCTGTTACTTCTTTCTTTTTAATCGGTCCAGTAAACTGGGCTTTTCTGTTTCTTCTTCTCTTTCATACAGCTCATCTAGCTCAATGTTATATTCCTTTGAAAGTGTTAAGGCCTTCTCCCGGTCATCTAATGAAAAACGGGCGGCGGAACCGCAACTGGAGCTGAGATCCCGGGGAACAGGAATCAGTTTTACCTCGATCCCTTCTCGTTTCAGGGCTTTTTCAAAATTCAGAGCATGATAGGTGGTATGAAAAGTCATAATGCAAATTTTTTTATTCATTCGATCCCTACTTTTTTATTGTTAGTTGGTAATCCTCATCGGAAAGTTTCGATACACTCATGGTAAATCCTTTATTTTCTGCAAAACGGCGAATGTTTTCCACCGCTACTTCCAAGTCCACCAAAACTTTTATCGCTTCTCCATTATAGTGATCCAAGGCTTTTTTTGTCAAGATCACCGGTTCCGGACAGGATCTTCCTCTTGCATCTACTTGCGTATTAGACATTGCTCTTCACTCCCCTTTCCATGGATACGCTGCGCTCGGTTGAAAGAGCGGCAATCCCTACGGTAATAAACAGTCCAATTACTACCGCCACTTGACCGTTTAGTGTACTTCCTGCAGGGCTGGAGGCCAAACCGAAGTTATGGGCAAAGGCGGCTCCTGCCACAAGTCCTACCACGGTAATAATGGCATCGGTATCTCCTTCACTGGCTAAAATGGTCTGTCGTAGAGGACATCCTCCTAAAAGCACGGCGGTAATTCCTACCAAAGACATTCCCATAAAGTTCCATAAATGATCCGTATGGGCGATGGGTTGTCCTTCAAACCCTAAATTAAAAGCTTCAAAATTAAAGATCAGATTTCCTGCAAGGTTGGCGACAAATATGGCAATCAGTCCCCACATAAAGTGGTAATCTTTAATCAGAATCGCATCCCGAAAACCTCCGGCGGTACACAATCTGGTTCGTTGCAGTACCCCTCCAATTAACAGTCCTGCTGCAAGGGCCATCCAAATAGGTGCTGCGGCGGCTCCCGGACCTTCAGTGCTAAAGTAAATAAAGGTCGGTCTTGCGAGAAGTAATGCCAAAAGTACGACGGCAAACATGGGCATGATATAGCCTCCCACAGGCTTTTGCTTTACACTTCTTCCTAAGCTAAAGCCCTGCTTGATAAACTGGATTCCAACAAAGATTCCTGCCACATAACCAAAGAGGCCGGTTACCGCATTAAGGTCTCCATTGGCCAGTCGTAGGATCATCCGCAGGGGACATCCTAAGAATACCAAAGCTCCAATCATTAGAAAGAATCCTAACAGAAAACGAATAATCGGTGAGGATCCTCCCCGAACCCGAAACTCCCCTTTCATTTTAGCAATGATAAAAGCCCCAAGAATAAAACCGATGATCTCCGGACGAATATACTGTACCACTCCTGCTTGATGAAGTCCTACCCCTCCCGCAATGTCTCTGTAAAAACAGGCTACACAAACCCCCATATTCACAGGATTTCCAAATAAAACCAATATTGTTCCTAATTTTCCAACCATAAGTCCGGATAATATAATTTGCAAACGCGACGACATAACCTTCCCTCCTTTATCTCTATTTATAAGTTATATATGCTAATCTTTATATTAACAAACTTTTAACAAAGTGTTAAATAGTATTACTTTATATTATTTGTTTTTATTATTGTTTATTCCTATAGAATGTTTTATGCATAATAAAAACTCCCACCATAAGTAGCGAGAGTTTCACATAGTATTAGTAAAGTTTAAAGCTAAATCTTTATGCCAACTTATTTTGGGCCATGGTTTTCTTGTAATATGGGGTATGGATATAAATTTCCTGTTTGATTGGATTGATCTTATGTTTCAATATCGTATAAACCATTATCGCAAATAC
>SLKF01000136.1 GCA_007134725.1 Clostridiales bacterium
AAATGCTAAAAAACCGGCAATCCATAATAGCTGTACCACCACCCGGTTTTGCTTTTTTAATATCGTCGTTCGATCCATAAAAACACCTGCCTTTTCATTCAATATATTTGCTTTCTTCCGGTGTTCGAAAGTTTTCAGAGTATTGTATCTCCTTAAATATTATACCATAAGCATTCCCAATACACTATAATATATTTATACTAAGACTCATCTTTTTGTTGCAACCACGAAGCTTAAAACTACAATCAAATCTTTTGGAACTTCCCTTAGAGCAAGGGGCTACAAAACAGTAAAAAAAGTGGAGTAGATATCCTACTCCACGCCCCGGTACAAATGTCCTTTGGTGCTCTCTTCTTTTTTGATTTTTCCAATAAGGGCTTCCGTCTCTTTGGTAAACCCTTCTTCCAAAACCCTACGATGAAGTTGTACAATATTTTTCACTTCCTCGGAAGACTCTTTTACAAAATTCAATCGAAAATACCCTATCCCGGCTGCTTCAAGCACTTTTAAATCCTCAATTAAAAGATGTTTTTTTGAATGATAGACCTCCATGCCGCACTGGTTTCGGCGTAGCAAGGGAAAGTGTTGATCCATACGATCCACCAGACTGTAATTCCCTTTTTCGCATAAGCCGCAGTCTTTCTTAAGGCCCATTACCGTGCTTATGGGACAGTGTTTTAAGCGCATTACCGGTAAATGACCATAACCGAAAATTTCCGTTGCGGAAGGCTCCAGATCCATCTGTTTGATTTGATGCAAGTTCAACTCGGGAGAAAGGGTCAACCGATGAAACCCTTGGCTCCGATAAAACTGATAGGATTGATCGTTTAGAATGTTTAAGGAAACATCCCCTACCAAGGTCTTTCCTTCAAACTCCGATATATGACCGAAGGCTTGAATCAGTAGAGTAGATGCTTTTCCTTCCACAATTCTTTTTTTATACTCCCCTAAGGAATTCCCCGTTGTCGCCGAATAAATTTCCGGGATAAAGTCTCCACCAAAACCACGTTCCTCAAGTATTTCAAAGGCCTCTTCCAGGGTTTTGAGATCTTTATAGTAAATAGTCTCTACATTAAGTTCCATCAATTTTTCCAATTGTTCCAGGGTACCTGCACTGTAGGTGAATGTGATTTTTTTCGGTGCATCGGCATTTTTTCCCAATTTTTTTTCATTTTCCGCCCCTTGACATGCTGAGGGCTTTGAAGGATCCAGATCCATTAAATCCTGTTTATTATTTAAAACTCTTGAAAAATCCCGGCGATACCGCTGAATTCGCTGTTCCCCCAGTCCCTCCACCAGGGTCCTTCGAAGTTCATTGATCTCCTTTGCAGGAAGGAACAGTTCCCCCTGCAGATCAATATCGATTCGATCCATTTTATAAGGGGTACCTCCCATCTTGGACAGCTGTTTTTGAAGTCCCGGAATCGTAAGGCTTTTCCCTGTGGCTCTTTGGGGAACTTCCATGCTCTCCATCAGGACCTTTACTTTTCCGTCGGTCAGCATCCCTCGAAGAGGCACCCCTTCTTTAAACATAAATTCTCCTTTGATGGGAATTTCCAAAAACTCCTTGTGGTAGGTTTGCCGAGCCTCTTTCATCAAGGCTTCATCGAAGGTTTTATATATCTCCTCTCCGATTTTTACCCGGTGTTTAAAGTTTACCTGACAGGTTTTTCCCTTAGGGCAGTGTTTTACCACTTTCCCCCGGTCTTCCAGTCGTTCCACCCGAGCCCCCACCGTGCCTTCCCGGCGTTGCAATTGAATTTCGTCGTTATGGGACAAATCCCTTTCCAGGGCGATGGAGATCTTTTCTTTCGAGAGGTCCTGCTTTATTATTTTTCCGATGGAGATCCCCTGATTGCCGGGATTTTTCATACTCATAAAGTCCTGACCGGTTTCACCGAATAAATGGCCCTTGGTAAATCCCCGATTGAATATGGTTAACTCTTCCAATGCTTTCTCTAAATCCTTTTTGTTCATGCCCTCACCGTAGGAAGCCTCGATCAGTTGTCGATAGATTCGAACCACCGTGGCCACGTACTCCGGCTTTTTCATCCGTCCTTCAATTTTCAAGGAAAAACCGCCGGCCTCAAGGACTTCAAAAACTTCCTCCGCCGTGGCAAGATCCTTCGGACTCAATAAATAATCTCCAACCTCCGCGGGGATTTCCTTTTGTAATTTTTCATCATAAAGCCGGTACTTTTGACGACAGGGCTGGGCACAACTTCCCCGATTACCACTTCTGCCGCCGATCATGCTGCTCATCAAGCACTGCCCCGATAGGGAAATACAAAGAGCCCCATGGATAAATACCTCCAGCTCCACGTTGGTTTCCGCCTTGGCCCGACGGATCTCTTCGAGAGACATCTCCCGTCCAAGAACCACCCGCTTGACCCCCAAGGTCTCCAGATAACGAATATCCTCTACGGTTTGTACCGACATCTGGGTCGAGCAGTGAACATCCAGGTCCGGATAAGTACTACGAATAAAATGTAATACCCCCATATCCTGAACGATCACCGCATCCACACCGATGGTGTAATAATAGGCGATGGTTTCATTCAGTTTTTCAAACTCCTGATTAAACAGTAGGGTGTTTACGGTAACATACAGCGAAACTCCCCGTTCATGACAGTAGTCCAGGGCTTCTAAAAGTTCTTTATTGGAAAAGTTGGCAGCGAATTTACGTGCGCCAAAATCTTTTCCCGCTAAATATACGGCGTCGGCTCCATTTTGCACCGCCGCCTCTAAGGCCTCCCGACTTCCCGCCGGGGCTAAAATTTCATAGGCGGTGGGTTTTCCCCGCTTTTTTTTCCCTACATTCAATAAATCCTTCATCGCTGGTATGCTTTAAGGGTTTCCCTCAAAGCCCCTCCTCTCATAATCGAAAAACATTACTCCCTCGATTCCTAATGAGTTAGTTACGGCGAGAATAATGTTTGCGATTTAACTATTATTTGCTTTTGGAATTATA
>SLKF01000231.1 GCA_007134725.1 Clostridiales bacterium
AGTATGCTCATGGACGAGTTGGAAGGCACTGATGATATCATCAACATCTCAGTTATGGGCGCATTAAAAGAAAATTATATCCAGGCCGGAGACTTAGTCGTAATCACGGCGGGAGTACCGGTGGGGGTATCGGGAACTACCAACCTCATTAAAGTCCATGTGGCCAGTGAAATTTTGCTTTCCGGTAAAGGAATCGGGAAACAATCGGTTACCGGCCGGGTGATCATCGTAGAAAAAGATGAGGATTTAGCCGAAGTAAAGGATGGCGATATTCTAGTATCTTATGCAACGAGTATAGGATATATTGATGCCATGGAACGAGCAGCAGCCGTTGTAGTGGAAGAAGGAGGACTTACCAGTCATGCAGCCATCGTAGGGCTGAATCTCCATAAAACCACCGTGGTTGGCGCGGATAACGCTACGAGCATACTGAAAAACGGGGATATGGTTACCGTAGACGGAAAAACCGGCTTGATCTACCGTGGAAAAAGTAAGGTCCTATAAACTAAAAAAATAATCATCATATGAAAAAGCATACCTCATTGTGACTTGTTCTTGTTTCAAAGCTGAACAAGAGCACATTTGGGTATGCTTTTTATCTTTTTTTGTAATTATTTTTATAAAAAAACTTGACTTTAGTTAGCCAGTCCATTTATATTTGCTTATAAATCGGTTTATTATAAATACAGAGAAGATCACTCTTGAGGAAATAAAAAAGCAGTAATTAGTTTCAAAAAATAGAGGATTAGTTTAAGGATTTATAGAACTTATTCACTATATACATAAATAAGGATATGTATTAATACAGCTCACAAAGTGCCGGTTCTTTATGGGAAATTCCCCTGAGTATGGATAGTATTTGGGGAAGTAATAAAAACTTAAAGGAGAAGATACTATGAGAAAATCAGAATTTCTGGAGACCTTAGAAGTCAGTCCGATCATTGCGGCCATTAAAAAAGAGGAAGATTTAAATGATTTGGCGGATTTGGATATGCCCTTTGTATTTGTTTTGAGCTCGGATATTGTTCGCTTGGAAGCCATCGTTAAAAAACTTCAAAAACAAGGGAAGTTCCCCTTCGTGCATACGGATATGTTAACCGGCATGGCATCCAATCCCATTCTTGCCGAGTATTTCTATAAGAAATTCGGAAATAGCTGCGGTATTCTTACAACAAAAAAAGCTATTGTGGAAGCTGCCGTTCGAAAGGATATCCGGGTGGTTCAAAGAGTTTTTCTAATCGACTCCATTTCCATTGAAGCCAATATCCGAAGTTTAAAAAAAAATGAACCCGATGCCATTGAAGTGATGCCCGGGGTCATTCCCAAGGAGATTCGCTCATTGAAAAAAGAAATGCCCCATATTCCCATTATCGCAGGGGGACTTATTGAAACCAAGCAAGAGATTATGGAAGTGTTGAAAGCAGGGGGAGTTGCGGTTTCCACCACGGAAAAAAATCTTTGGACATTGTAGTATGAGGGGACAGAACGCCATCCGGTCTTAGCCTTTTACATCTTCTCTTTTTTTCGGTACTCCCTAGGGGTTACTCCTGCAATTTTTTTAAACACCTTTGTAAAGTAATTACTCTCAGTAAAGCCTAGTTCCAAAGCAATATTCAGTATGGGAAGATCGCTGTTTTTCAGTAAATTTTTTGCTTTCTTTATTTTTTTTCGGTTAAGGTAGTTATTGTAATTGACCCCCATTTCTTTTTTAAACAGTCGGCTAAAGTAGGCAGGGGTCACCTCCAATATGTTTGCAGCCTCTTCCAGGGAAAGGTTGTCTTCTAAGTGTTCTTCCAGGTACTCTAAAACTGGTAGAACCGAAGAAGGGCTAGGTAGAGAGGTGGACTCTGAGACGGTGTTTGTCTCTGTGGAGATCATAGCGGGGTTCGAATCGGCAAGAGATTGATCCCTCTTTTTATCTAAAAGATGTTTAAGTAATATTTTATCAATATCCTCAGGCTTCGGGGGTTTTAACAAGTAATCCTCCACGCCGATACGAAGGGCTTCACGAGCCAGCTCAAATTCGTCGTAAGCACTTAAAATGACAATAGTCATTTGAGGGTGTTTTTTTTTATGAATTTAGAAGCTTCAATGCCGTTCATCCCCGGCATTTTAATGTCCATAAAAATCAGATCTGGCAAAAAGATATCACTTAGGCGTAAGGCCTCTTTTCCATGACTGGCTTCCTTTACTAACACATCCTCTTTGAAAAACTTTTCAATTAGAATTCTCAAACCAATGACTGTAAAATCCTGCCCTTTGGCGGCGGTATTCCCGTTATTGTTGAGGGAGAAGTGGTAGGTGCCATCGGTGTCAGCGGTGGAAGTGTGGAGGAAGATGCAGCGATTGCCCGTTATGCCATGGGCCAATAAAGTCTCATAATATTTTTGAAAACAATCAGTAAAAATTTTCATCAACGGATAAGCAGGTAATGAATTATTTAACCGAAGCCGGGTTGGAAGCTGCGGATAAAGCCATTAACGCTCTGGTAAGACTTTCTAAAGATGTGGGTATTCCCTCGGGATTGAAAGAAATGGGAGTAAAGGAAGAGGACTTTGAATATATGGCAAAGATGGCCATGAAAGACGGAAATGCAGGTTGCAATCCGATCTCCGGAACTGAAAAAGATATCATCAACATCTTTAAAGCCGCAATGTAGTGGAAAAAACCGGGTCATTCCATGAGAAGTAGCGGGAAATCCTGTTGGCTGGCATCTAATGTGGAATTGTACAAAAAAATTAGCCTGTCTCTGTTTGATAATTCTGAACTCACCACTATTAATGACGTAATTGGTCAATGTAAGCAAAAAACTACACGGAAATTTCCCTTTTATTTTATCAGTAGTTACGATTTTTGATGGACCAGCAAATCATGCAGGGGCTTGAAAATCCTAGCAGTAAACCCTCTATTCCTGAAGGGTTTATTTTTTTGCTCAAAAAACTCATAAAGGATATTGTAAAAAG
>SLKF01000200.1 GCA_007134725.1 Clostridiales bacterium
AACAAAATTCTTGATCCAAAATCCATGGTGTTCCTCCTTTCTTGAAGTACTTAGTCTTTTTTTCTGATGAATACATTCTTTAAAAAAGCTTTATCTTCAAACAGCTGGGTCGCAAGAATTACGGGCTTGATCAGCAGCAATCCTAAAATCGTCCCGAGTGGATGCAAATGATCCGCTGTAAGGGAAGCATAAACCACAATTCCGATAATGATATATCGAAGAATATACCGACTTACGGTAAAGATCTGAGCCCTTCGAAAGGTCATGGTTACGGCTCGATTTAGGGTAAGATACAGCAGTCGCATATTCAGTACCGCCATGACACTGCCCAGGATCATGCCTAAGGCAAAGGCCATGGGCGTCTCCAGGAAAAAAGCTCCGATAACAATGAATACCACGTTTCCCAGGATCATCCCTTTAATGATTTTGACAAAATCCTGTTGAATCTGTTCCCTCGGATCCATCATTCATCACGTCCTTTACGCTTCGGAAGATCTCTGGTGCCGATTTTGTAGAGATTTCGAAAGGCCGCCAGGGTTCCGATGACCACAAAGATAAACAAAAACAAGGGGCCGGTGCCCAGCTTCTCATCCAACCACCGTCCTGCGAAAAGGGTCAGTGCAATAGGGACAATCATGGCTACTCCCAAGTATGAAAGCAAAGCTAAGTTTTCAAAAATACTCTTCTTGTTGCCCATGGTCCACCCCGATTCAATAATTGTACAACGGTTTTAAAAAAATTCCTCCTCTATTATAACATAGAAATACGGCTTTGTTTAATGGATGTAAGTTAAATATGTATCATATTTAAAATATTTAATTAATTTTTCCATTTAAACATTTTTATATGTTCATTTTTACTTCCATCTGTTCAACCTCTTGACAGATGCTGAGTTGAAAACCTTTTCTACCCAAACAAATAATTGTTAATTTATTAACCATTGTATATTCTTTGCCATAACTTTGCAAGATTTTTTCAAAACTCCAGGGGGAGGAACGGACAGAGGGACGGAGTAATTGTCCGTTTTAAGAGAATGGACGGACAGAGGGACGGAGTAACTGTCCGTTTCGAAAAGCCGATAGACTACAAGAGATCTCCAATCAAATTATTATCTCTTTTTCAGACTAAGCAGTATACAATTATACGATGTATTTAAGATATTAAGATGTTCAGTATAGCTGATTTACAGAGGAAATAAGGGTAAAAACAATGCAACAAAAAAGCCCTATGCATATAGGACTTTGTCTTTTTATCAAACTATTTATTTTGCCGCATTGCTTTTTGGCAGTTCCTCTTCATATCGATCCAGGACAATTCCCGCTTCTGTAAACATATTGTCTGATAAACGATCAGGATAATCCCCTTTAAACACCACTTTTTCAATCCCGGCGTTAATAATCATTTTTGCACATACCACACAGGGTTTATGGGTTACATAAAGATGGGCTCCTTCGATTTTCACGCCATGCATCGCTGCCTGAATTATCGCATTTTGCTCCGCATGCAGACCGCGGCACAGTTCATGTCTTTCCCCGGAGGGTACTTTCAAATCAATTCTCATACAACCGATCTCGTTGCAGTGGCGTAGTCCTTTTGGTGAACCGTTATAGCCCGTGGCTAAAATCTTTTTGTTAAGCACCAAGAGGGCGCCTACTTGTCTTCGCATGCAGGTAGATCTTCGTTTAACAGTCTCGGCGATATCCATATAATATTCATTCCAAGATGGTCTCATAATTTCACCTCTTTTTTTCGTAGAGCGTCGCTGGAGAAAACCGTTCAAAACTAATAGAGAGAGGATGGCATTAAAGAGAGCGGACAATTACTCCGTCCCTCTGTCCTCCTCTCCGTCCCTCTGTCCGCTTCTCTATTTGGTGCCGAAGAGACGGTCGCCGGCGTCGCCGAGGCCCGGTACGATATAGGCGTGATCGTCTAGCTTTTCGTCAATGGAGGCCACATAAATATCCACGTCGGGATGAGCGGTTTTTAGGGCTTCTATTCCTTCCGGTGAGGCGATCAGGCACATGAATTTGATATTTAAAGCCCCTTTGTCTTTTAAAAACTTAATGGCGGCTTTGGCAGATCCTCCCGTGGCAAGCATGGGATCGAGTACGATTAGCTGTCGCTCACCGACATCGGTGGGGAGCTTGCAGTAGTATTCTACGGGTTCAAAGGTTACCGGATCCCGGTATAGGCCCACATGGCCAACCTTTGCCGCAGGAATTAATTGCAGAATTCCGTCCACCATTCCAAGCCCTGCCCGAAGAATCGGCACAATGCCCAGTTTTCTTCCCGTTAGGGTTTTGGACACGGTCTTGCCCATAGGGGTTTCAATTTCAATGTCTCTTAGCTGTAAGTCCCGGGTTACTTCATAGCCCATCAGCATGGACATTTCCCGTACCAAATCCCGAAAATCCTTGGATCCCGTTGTTACATCTCTTAGAAAAGTTAATTTGTGTTGAATCAATGGATGATCTATTACCACTACTTTGCTCATAGTTCTACCTCCGTTTTTTTATGGTTTGTCTTTCATTTGTAAAGCCTATTCTAATTTTCCTCTTCCACATTTTTAATTTTATCCACCCGATTTTTATGTCGTCCGCCTTCAAATTCGGTATTTAACCAAATATCCACGATCTCCTTGGCCAGTCCTTTGCCGATGACCCGTTCTCCCATGGCTAAGACATTGGTGTCGTTATGCTGCCGGGTAGATTTTGCGGAAAAACAATCATGGACCAGTCCGCAACGAACCCCTTTTACCTTATTGGCTACAATGGATACACCAATTCCCGTACCGCAAATCACAATGCCCTTATCATACTTGTGCTCGGCTACGGCCTTGGCTACAGGATATGCAAAATCCGGATAATCGCAGGAAGTTTTATCATAGGTTCCAAAATCCTCTACTTCATAACCTTCCGATTCCAAATGATTTTTGATGAAATCCTTTAGTTCAAACCCTCCGTGATCACTGCCGATGGCAATTTTTTCACTTTTCGTCATTCTTACACCTCCGTTTTTCATTTATACCCTTCTTAGTATTATACCGAAGTTTTAGCATTTTTCTAGAAGTTTTTGCAGTAAAAGCTCAATTTCTTCATATATTTCTTGGAAACATTCCTGATAAATCTCTATAGAGCCGCCGTAGGGATCACTGATATCAAAAGCCCCTTCTTCATAGTCCACGGGGTCTTCTTTGCAATCCTGAGTATATTCCTTTAGGGTGAAGAGTTTTCCATCATAATATCTTGTTTCTTTTCGGTCCTGGATCATTAGTTTATGACCCTCCGTCATGGCTAGGATTAAATCCGCCCTTTCCAAAACCTCATCCTCCACATAAGTGGCACCCTCTTCTTCTAAGTTGATGCCTCCCTTTTCCAAGGCAAATTGAGTTTCGATGGTAGGAGGTTCTCCATCCTGGGCAAAGAGCCCCGCAGAGCTTACTTCAAAATCCCGGGATAAGTGTTTTTTTTCTAACAGATCTTTTAAAATTGCTTCCGCCATGATGCTTCGGCAGGTGTTTCCCGTACATACAAACAGTATTTTCATGATCAATTCTCCTCCTCCACATAAAGTATGTTTTGACCCGCCGCCTTGGACAGCCGATTCATAATGGCATACCCCATCTCCCGGTCCTCTAAGGCTTCGGCTAAAATAATCTTGACATCGGTTTGATCAAAATCCCTGAGAATGGCAAATAAATTCGCCGCCATCTTCTCTACATCTTTCTCACTGCCTAAGGAACGAAGGTAAGGATTCTTGCAGGAACCTTTTTCATACTCCTTTAGATTTTCATCCACGGTAATGATGCCCACGGTCTGTCCGGATTTCTGATAGGCCTTTTCCAGCTCTTTGATTTTCCCTATTACCTTTTCCCGTATTCCCCGAAGTATCAACACTTGGGCCTTGGGAGCATAGTGGGTATATTTCATGCCCGGGGATCGAACTTTACCCGAGAAATTTAATTTCTTCTTTGAGGATTTTCCGCGGTCGATTTCATCCAGCTGATCATCCCGCTCAATAGGGCCGATGACCGCTTCGATCATCTTTTGGGTGATCCCTCCGGGGCGCAGGAGCATCGGTGGTTCCCCGGTCATATCAATGACCGTGGATTCAATCCCCACGGCGGAGCTTCCCCCGTCAATGATGCCGTGGATCTTCCCCTCCAGGTCCTCCAAGACATGGCGGGCCATGGTTGGGCTGGGCTTTCCGGAAGCGTTGGCGCTGGGCGCCACTAGGGGCACCCCGCTGATTTCAATCAGGGCCTTGGCCACGGGGTGGTCCGGCATTCGAATGGCCACCGTATCCCCCCCGGCGGTTACGATATCCGGGATGATCTTTTGTTTTTTGAAGATCATCGTCAAGGGTCCCGGCCAAAAAGCCTTCATCAGTTTCATGGCTTTTTCCGGCACGGACCGTACCAGTTCAAACACCTCTTCTGTTTTGGTGATATGAACGATTAAAGGATTATCGGAAGGTCTTCCTTTGGCGATAAAGATTTTTTCGATTCCCACCGGATCCAAGGCGCTGGCCCCCAGGCCGTACACCGTCTCTGTGGGAAAGGCTACCACTCCGGATTTTTCAATCATTTGCCCGAAGGGATACAAGGCGGACAACAACTCTTCTTTCGAACTGCCGGGATCCACTGTGGCTATTACCGTATGGATTTTCCCTACGTTACCATCACTATCCGTTTTTTGGCCTTCTTCTGTTGCGTCAGCAATTGCAGCATTTGCGGTTGTGTCAGCATTTTTGTCTTTTGCCCTTGTTTCAGCTTTTTCGCATTCTTCAGCCGCATCAGCAATTTCGCCTTCTTCAGCCGCATCAGCAATTTCGCCTTCTTCAGCCGCGTCAGCATTTTTGCCATTTGCAGCCGCATCAGCATTTTCACTTTTATCAGCCGCATCAGCATTTTTGCCTTCTTCTTCACTTGCAGAAGTTGACGATGCCACCGCCGACGCATCCTCTTCTATGCAGTGGTTTTTATTCTTCTTTGACTCTCGATTTCGATCATCCATTTTTTTCACCTATTATTCTTTTTTTTCTGATTCTTTCCTGTGAAGCCGGTTTGGCTTAAGGCCTTTTTCTACAGTTTTATCTACGCTTTTGTCTACGGTTTTATCTACTGGAATCTCTGCCGATATAATGGAAAAATTTCGCAAAAAAAGCTGAGGTTCTCTCAACTTTTTTGAATCCATGATTAGTCTTGTATTTCCTTTAGTTTTTCCGCCTGCTCCGAGGTACGAAGGGCGTCGATCATCTCATAAATATCCCCGTCCATAAAAGCATCGAGCTTGTAAACGGTTTTATTAATACGGTGATCCGAAATTCGTCCCTGGGGATAATTATAGGTTCGGATTCGATCACTTCGGTCTCCCGAGCCTACTTGGGATTTTCGATCCGCCGCAATTTCATCTTCCTGTTTCTTTACCATTTGGTCGAGTACCCGGGCCTTCAGCACTTTCAATGCTTTTTCCTTATTCTTCATCTGGGATTTCTCATCCTGGCAGGAAGCCACTACCCCTGTGGGAATATGGGTAATACGAACCGCAGAGTCCGTAGTGTTTACACTTTGTCCACCGTGTCCTGAGGCTCTAAATACATCCACTCGCAGATCATTGGGAGCAATATCCAACTCCACATCATCCACTTCCGGAAGTACTGCCACGGTTGCCGCTGATGTGTGAATTCGTCCGCTGGACTCGGTCTCCGGAACCCGTTGCACCCGATGTCCACCACTTTCATACTTCATCAAAGAATAGGTTTCATGCCCTTTTACCATAAATACCACTTCTTTATAACCACCGGTTTCCGAATCACTGATATTGAGGATCTCCACTTTCCAACCCTGGCGCTCAGCAAATCGGGAGTACATTCGAAATAAGTCTCCCGCAAAAATGGCGGCTTCATCCCCGCCGGCACCGGCACGGACTTCCACAATAACATTCTTATCATCATTAGGATCCTTGGGAATCAACATCATTTTCAGTTCTTCTTCTAAGGCATCCTTTTGTTCTTCCAAAGCTTTGATATCGTCCTTGGCCATTTCCTTTAATTCTTCATCGGCTCCCCGATCCTGAATAATTTCTCTGACCTCTTCATAATCTTCTTTTACGGCGTTGTATTCTTTATACTTCGCAATAATCGGCTCTAGGCTTGCATGTTCCTTCACCAGTTTTAACCATCGATTCTGATCGTTTACCACCTCGGGATCACTGATGATTTGACCTAAATCCTCATATTTTTGTTTTACCGAATCCAATTTATCCAGCATTCTACTTACACCTCATCCTTAAATTTGGCTTTTCCAGAAAGCCTGTATATTCACTACCCTTTATTATATCATATTAGCGCTTTCCAATCACTACCCGATCGCGATTTTCTAGATCTTTCAGAATTTGTACCCCGCTAAACCCTTCCTGCTGAAGGATTCTTCTAACTCCATCTCCCTGATCGTATCCGATCTCAAAAATCAGAACTCCGTTTTTTTTCAAATAAAAAGGGGCTTTATTTGCAATTTCACGGTAGTAATAGAGCCCTTGTTCTTTTGCGAACAGCGCCTCTTCCGGTTCATGGTCCTTTACTTCCCGGTCTAAATCCTTTTTGCTTTCATAGGGAATATAGGGGGGATTGGAGATGATCAGATCAAAAGTCCGCTCCTCAGCCTTAAGGGCCCGGTCCAGGGGTTCGAATAAACTTCCCTGAAAAAGGCCTAACCGATGGGCAACCTTATGATTCTTTGCATTGATTCCCGTAACCTTCAGGGGGATCGGTGAAATATCGGTACCGACCATAGACAGGTTTTTTACATAATAAAGCAGGCTTACCGCGATGGCTCCACTACCGACGCCAATATCCAGTGCCCGTAGGACTCCCCGGTGAGAGGCTTTTTCTACAAGGTGGATCTCCGGATCCCGCAAACCTTTTTTCTTTGCGATTTCTTGTAGAATCTTTATCGCCGCTTCCACCACAACTTCCGTGTCTCCTCTGGGAATCAGCACCCCTTTTTCCACATGGAAATCAAGGCCCATAAATTCTTTTTCCCCGGTGATATAATGAAGGGGCTCTTGGGCTTTTCGACGGCTAATCCAGGCCTGATAGGCTGTTAGCTGTTTCGATGTCACTTCCCGCTCGGGATAGACATGAAGAACCAATCGTTCCACATCCAACACGTCCATCAAAAGAACCTCGGCGTCCAGATCCGGACTTCGAAGACCGGTTTTTCTTAATTCACTTTTTCCCCACTTTAGCAGTTGGCCGATGCTTTCTTTTTCCATAAAAGCGCCTCTTTTCTCTTGCAGATAATCGCAATTTTTCATCATTTTTTTACTCATAAGTTATCGCCATAAACTATGTTGGAAAATGTAGCCTTTTCTTTTTAAAAAAAGTGCCTCGTCATTCTTCAGTTGATCCTTGGTCTAATCCGGCAATACCTCGTGGCATTTTCGGCACCGGGCTTCGTAACTTTCTTTCGCTCCCACCAGTACCACAGGATCCGAGGCCTTGGCAGGACGACCGTTGACGATTCGCTGGGTTCTGGTAGCCGGTTGTTTGCATTTCATACAAACCGCCGTAAGCTTGGAAACATGTTCCGCCACCGCCATGATTTCCGGCACAATGTGAAAGGGCTTTCCTTTAAAGTCCATATCCAGCCCCGAAACAATGACCCGTTTTCCGGCGTCCGCAATTTCCTGGCAAAATTCCACCACTTCCTTGGGAAAAAACTGAATTTCATCAATGGACATCACATCAAACTTTTCCTTATTTACGATGGCTCTCATTTCCTCGATGGTTTCCACCACGTAGCAGTCGGCCTCCTTCCCGTTATGGGAGATAATGCAGCTGCCGTTGTAGCGGTTGTCAATTTTCGGTTTAAAGGAAATTACGTTTAACTCCGCAATTTTCGCCCGATTGATCCGCCGAATCAGCTCTTCGGTTTTTCCAGCATACATGGGTCCTACGATCACTTCTATACTTGCACTGTTGGCATATTCCATTACATCCACCATGTGTTTTCCCCCCTGAATTATGTATTTAAGTAGCAAAAAATCAAGGCTAGAAGTGCTTTCCAACCTTGATTTATATTTGAGTTTCAATTTTGTCTCTATGCTTCGTCTTTTGTTTCGTCTTTTGCTTCCTCTTTGTTCGCTTCGGCTTTAACCCCGAATTTTTTGTTGAATTTCTCTACCCGTCCACCTTTTTCTAAGGACTTTTGCTTTCCTGTATAGAATGGGTGACAAGCTGAACAGATCTCAACTTTGATTTCATCGCTTGTTGACTTGGTTGAAAATTTGTTTCCGCAAGCACAGGATACCTCTACCTCTTTGTACTCTGGATGTAAATCTTTTCTCATATATTTCACCTCTTTCTACTTATTCGATTATTGCTTGAAAGTATTATCAAAATACTCAATTACACATACTCCTGAGATTAACTACTACATTATAGCATAATCTTTGGAGATATGGCAAGGATTAGATTCCAATAATTTTCCTCCGCAATACCCCGGGCTTTTTTGCCATTGTCTGCTGATTTTTGCTACTTGAGTTTCTTTCGGATCGCCTGAACAAATTCCCGGTTATTTTTCGTCTTCATCAAGGTACTAATGATTTTTTCCGTGGTCTCCTGAACGCTGTTATTGCTCATGGCCCGTCGAATACTGTACATGGCTTCCATTTCCTCCGGGGTAAGCAGCAAATCTTCCCGCCGGGTTCCGGAACGGTTGATGTCCACCGCAGGGAAAACCCGTTTTTCCGAAAGCTTACGGTCAAGATGCAGCTCCATATTTCCCGTACCTTTAAATTCTTCGAAAATCACATCATCCATTCGGCTTCCCGTCTCCACCAAGGCGGTACCGATGATCGTCAGGGAGCCCCCTTCTTCTAAGTTTCTCGCCGCACCGAAAAATTTCTTCGGCATATGCAGGGCTCCGGGATCCAGTCCACCGGAAAGGGTTCTTCCCGTAGGCGGAATGGTCAGGTTATAGGCCCGAGCCAGTCGGGTAATACTATCCATTAAAATCACTACGTCTTTTTTCTGCTCCACTAATCGCTGGGCACGGTTCAGTACCATCTCCGCCACTTTGATGTGATGACTGGGCAGTTCATCGAAGGTGGAATACACCACTTCTCCGTCAATGGACCGCATCATATCCGTCACCTCTTCCGGCCGCTCATCAATCAACAGCACAATGATTTCACTCTCGGGATAATTGATGGCCACACTTTTGGCGATCTGTTTAAGTAGGATGGTTTTACCAGCTTTCGGCGGCGCCACAATCATGCCCCGCTGCCCTTTTCCAATGGGGGCGATTAAGTCGATTAACCGGGTGGCCAGTTGATTGCTGGCAAGCTCTAAGGTGATACGCTTATTGGGATAAATCGGTGTTAACTGATCAAAATCCCAGCGCTGATTGGCAATCTCCGGATCCAGATCGTTGATTTTTTTAACATATAATAAGGCGTTGTATTTCTCCCCGCTTTTAGCTTTTCGGGTGATGCCCGTGATTTTATCTCCCGTTCGCATTTTAAACCGTCGGATCTGGGAAGGAGAAATATAAATATCGTCATCGCTGGACAGATAATTGTTCATTCGTAAAAAACCGTAGCCATCCATATGAATGTCTAAGATTCCGTCCGCAATATTCACTTCTTTATCCTGGGAAATTTCACTTTGCAAATGAGAGGGGAGTCCTTCTTTCCGAGAGTTCTTTTGTTGCTTCTCTTCGAGGCTTTCCATTGTATCGTTTTTTGCTGTGTCACGATCCGCGGTGTCTTTTTCTGTTGTTTCATTCTTTGTTCTTTCTTTTTCCGCCCTAGCATTCACCGGTATCGCTTCTCCTGGTGTTGCTTTTGCTGCAGTTTCATGGGCAGTGCTTTCAGCCGGTTTTTCTATCGAGGCAGCTGCTTTCTCGGTAGATGGGGCAGCGTTCCTGTTAGATGCTGTTGCCTTCCCCGTGGATTCAACGGCCTCCCGGTTATCATCCTCTTCCAGGGGTTTCCCTTGAATCAGATCCACCAATTCATGCTTTTTATACTTATAGTAGTTTTTGATCCCCAAGGTTTTGGCAATCTCTTTTAAATCCGTCAGTTTCTTTTTTTCCAATTCTTTTACGTCCAATAGTTTCCCGTTGTCAATGTTCCTTTGGCAACGGAGTCCACCTCCTTTAAGGCTTAGTTATAATAATAGAGGGAGTTTTTCTGATCTCCCTCTATCGCTCTTTCTCTCTCTTCATGATTCTTTATCTTGGCTTATCTATTTTGCTGTGTTACGTCTGGCATTTTTGCTGCGCATTACTGCACCATCTTAATATGCGTAGTCCGGCTTGGTTCGAAGTTTATGGCTAGCCTCTACGAATCGGATGGTTCCCGTTTCCGATCGCATAACAATGGAGTGGGTTTTTGCGGTATCGTCCCCGGTATAGACCACGCCTTTTAGCATGTCTCCGTGGGTGATTCCCGTAGCTACGAAGTAGGCTTCGTTTCCTTTTACCAAATCATCCATATACAGTACCTGTTCCGTATCCAGACCCAGTTGATCGCATTGTTGTTTTTGATCATCCGTGGTGCAAACTAACTTCCCTTGGATTTCTCCTCCCATACATTTCATGGCAGCGGCGGTAATTACCCCTTCCGGAGCGCCTCCGACACCCATTAGTATGTCCACACCGGTTCCTTCAATAGCGGTGGCTAAGGCACTGGCAATGTCTCCGTCGGAAAAGAGTTTGATCCGGGCTCCCGCATCAATGCACTGCTGAATCAGATCCTTATGTCTCGGTCGATCAATGACGGTTACGGTTAAATCCTCAATGCTTTTGTTTAAGGCTTTGGCCACACTTTGCAAGTTTTTTTCCACGGACCAGTTGATGTCGATTTTTCCCCGGGCCTTGGGACCCACGGCAATTTTATCCATATAATAGGAAGGAGCATTCAGCAGGCATCCCTTTGGAGCCATGGCAATCACCGCAATGGCGTTGGGGGTTCCGTTAGCCACCGAGGTGGTTCCCTCTACGGGATCTACGGCAATATCCACTTCCATGTCCCCTTCTTCCCAGGCTCCGACTTTCTCTCCGATGTAAAGCATGGGGGCTTCGTCCTTTTCCCCTTCTCCGATAATGACCGTCCCTTTAATATCAATGGTATCAAACATTTTTCGCATACCGTCCACGCCGGCCTGATCCGCGGCTTCCTTATCTCTTCGTCCCATCCACCGGGCGGCCCCTAATGCGGCACCTTCCGTTACTCTTACGAGATTGATTGCTAAATTACGATCCATCTAAAACACTCCTTTATTTTTGGTAGATTCCCTACATTTTTTTCAACCCATTTATGTAAAATCCTATGACTTTCCGGGTGCTTTCTTTCCTCATTATAGCCCTTTTTTCGTTGAAAATCAAGGAATATGTTATCCGGATTTCCAATGTACCATACTATATGAAGATAATGAAAAATATTCCCGCAACAGTGAAAACCGGAGTGCAACACGAGGGTTAGTCGTGCAACATGAGGAATAATCGTGCAAAATGAAAAATAACGTGCAA
>SLKF01000118.1 GCA_007134725.1 Clostridiales bacterium
CATGTGTTTTGAAATTCTTTAAAAGTTTTTGCGGCATTTTTGAATTTTTTATATTCAATTAATCGCTCCACAAGATCTATTCTTGGATCTTCTTCCTCTTCTTCTGTAATTTGGGTCACAGGAAGGAGCATTTTCGATTTGATATCGATTAACGTAGCTGCCATAACTAAAAAGTCTCCGGTAATTTCCAAATCACAGGTTTCCATTTGAGATAAGTATTTAAGGTACTGTTCCGTAATTTTCACAATTGGAATATCATAAATTTCCACCTTTTGACTATCAATTAGATGCATTAATACGTCCATGGGACCCTCAAAGGCATCTAATTTTATTTGATAGGAAGCATTCAGTGTATAGCTCTCCACTTTTCTCAACTCATTTCCAAATAATTTTGATATAATTTCTTAGCATATTGCAGTTCGTCTTCTTTTGTGTAGATATAGCCTTGTATTTTCGCTTTTAAGATCTCTTTTAAAATTCTCTTAAACAGAGGTCCCGGCATAATATCCAGGGCTAGAAGGTCCTGTCCGCTTATGTGGGTATTCACGGATTGCAATTTTAATTTATAATACAATAAATAGTGCTTTACATTATTATTTTCACAGTCATTATAATAAAAAACCAGCATTTCATCTGTGGCAAATTCTAAAAGGGTATAAATCTCATATAGATCAACATCTTGAGTCTGCAGTACAGAATATACTTTGTTTTTCTTTTGCAAACCTTCGATAATTCCATGATAAGACTGTCGATAACTGACGTACGTATTAATTATTTCAGGAATCAATCCAATTGGGAGTCCACTTAATAGTTGCTGAACGATGATATCTGCGTAACGGATCTCCTCTCGTTTAATGGTATTGAAACTATCTAAGGATTTAGGAATATTGTTGATTTTATTTATTTCTTCCCAGGAAATATCCTGACCTTCGTTCAGACTTTTAAAAATGTTTAATTCTTTCATGAGCTTTAAACTGTTGCTTAGATTTTCATCTTTAAAAATCCCGTGAATTTCCTCTCTAATTCGATCCTTGCTGAGTTTATTGATCATATGATCGTTTACCGCTTGTATGATGAATTTTTTTGTTTCCTCTTCAATAGAAAAATGAAGTCTCGATGCAAAACGAATTGCTCTGAATATTCTTGTGGGATCTTCGATAAAACTTAAGTTGTAAAGGGCTCTGATTTCTTTCTCAAATAAATCGTCTAAACCACTAAAATAGTCGATTAATAAATACTGATTTTCTCCAGTTAGTTCAATGGCCATACAGTTAATGGTAAAATCTCTTCGGAATAAATCGTTCCAAATAGTGGATTTTTCAACTTTGGGGAGAGCGGCAGGGTATTCATAATACTCTCTTCTTGCGGATACAAAATCAATATGGGCTTTGTTTGGCAACTTTATTACCGCGGTTTGGAATTTTTTATGGCTGATCAGTCGACCATTTAATCGCTGGCTTACCTTTTTAGCAATTTTAATGGCGTCCCCTTCTACAACAAAGTCTAAATCAAAATTTTTACGATCCAGTAATAGATCCCGCACAAAGCCCCCTACGATAAACACCTTATGATTTTCTTCAGTGGCAATTTCGCGAACGACTTCGATAAGGGAGACCATATCTTCGGGCAAGCGATGAATTTTTTCCTGAACGTCTAAGTAATCATGGGATTGATCGTAGTTGGACTTATACCATCGGGGTATGGAATCTCCGTGGATTTGTTGTAATAGATTGGTTCTGGTGACAATCCCCACAATTTTATCCCCCTCCATTACCGGCAATCTGCCAATATTGTGTTTAGAGAGCAGTTCGTTTATTTCACTGATACTGGTGTTTGGATTTATGGTGATAACCTTTTGTTTCATAAAACCCTTGATCGGTGCATGGGATAAATCATGGATCATGGCTTTATCCAGATCCGTTCTGGAAATAATTCCAATCAGTCGGTCTTCTTTTACTACCGGCATACCGGTATGTCCATATCTGAGCATGATTCGATTAGCATTCTCTACTGTCATATCTTCTAATAAAGTCTTTACTGGATAACTCATGATATCCTTGGCTTTCACTTGAGGAGTGATTTTTTCTTTTAATAAATGTAGAATCTTATCCTTTATTTCGCCGGATTGCATATTTTTCACAGAGGCAGATCCCGCCCTTCGATGTCCACCACCGTCAAAAACTTCCAAAATCTCTGCCACATTTATATCATCTTCCAAACTGCGGGCAACAATGTAGGTTTTATCTTCCATTTTGGATATGATAAACAGGGCATCGGTATTTTTAATATGAGTAATTTTGCTGGCGATATTACTCAAACCGTTTATGTATTCCTCATGTTCCGAAGTCGCAAAATACACCTGATACTTTTTCACTTCCACCCGTTCTAGATTTGTGAGGAGGGTCATTAGTAGTTTATCCTGGGCTTCATTGGTAAATTCATACAAGTATTCATTAACGATATCCAAGTTTGCTTGTTTTTTAAAAAGATAAGCCACCACTTCAGCATCATGGTAGGTAGTATTTTTAAAAGTTAGACAATTGGTATCTGCATAAATTCCCAACAAAAAAAGTGTTGCTTGGAAAGGTGTAATTTCAATGTTTTGTTTAATGATTTTTTTTAGCAGGATGGTTGTGCAGGAACCATAGTATTTAATGACCATTTTGGATGCGGAAATGCTTTCTTGATTCGGTTTGTGATGGTCGTATACGGTAACTTTAATATTTTTATTTAATATATCTTTCAAAGGTCCCAATCGATTTCTGGAGTTAGTATCCACTATGATTAAGGAATCAACTTCTTCTATGTTGATTTCGCTATAATTATAAATTTGTAAAGAATATTTATAGAGATTTATAAAACTTTTTATTTCCTTATCTAATTTACCGGAATACATTAATACTCCTTCAGGATACAAAACTTTGCAGGCAACCATACTGGAAAGCCCATCA
>SLKF01000162.1 GCA_007134725.1 Clostridiales bacterium
AGAAATGCAAGAAGAAATGGTTGTGATCTCCAATCCCGATGCTATTCAAGCCTTAACCAACAAAGAACTTTCCCTGCCGCCGGACTATGAGCCGGAGGATTTGGTGCAGCCTGAGGTGGTTTGGGGACCGGTATCGAATTACCGCTATCTTCGAGTGGAAGCCGCGGAGGCTTTAGAAGATCTCTTTAATAATGCAATAGAAGAGGACATCATCCTTTATGGGCGAACGGGATATCGAAGCTATGAAGCCCAGGAGGCGATCTTTATTAATTTTGTCAATAACCATGGTTATTCGGAGGCGAGAACCTTTAGTGCCAAGCCGGGACAAAGTGAGCACCAAACCGGCCTGGCCATGGACATTACTGCAGAAAGTGTGGAATATCGGTTATCGGGAGATTTCGGAGAAACCATAGAAGGACAATGGGTTGGAGAAAATGCCCATTATCATGGGTTTATCATTCGATACCCCAGGAACAAAGAAGAAATCACCGGCTATATTTACGAGCCTTGGCATCTGAGATATGTAGGGGTAGATCTTGCCACCGAACTTTATGAATCAGAACTTACCATGGAAGAGTATTTTGGACGGTAGAAAATCCGCATCAAAAAAGGACCTGAAACAGAAATGTCAGGTCCTTTTTTGATGCTGCTTTATGCCAGATCCCACTCCTTGCCCTCGAAAGGGGGTATGGGTACCCATAATGCGTTTGGGGATTCCCATCTCATCCCGTAGACCAAAGCCCGTGGCCAGAACCCATCGGTACTCCTCCTCCCGGGTTTTTAGACGGTGGGTGAACTTGAAGATTTTTTTGTCGGAATCCAAGAAAGCCTCCAGGGCCTGATGAAAGTTTTTCCGGTCCTCGGGGTGAATCAGTTCCTGCCATTTTTCTTTTCCTTGTATGATCAAGGTGGGGATTACCCCATGGCTTCGGTAATATTTTGAGCGAAGGGTAAACTCATCTTTGTATAGATCCAGTTCCCAATAGCCGTCATTGACCTCTTCCAAAATCAGCTGGTATTTGCGATTCAAATCCCGGGCATCCTGTAAATCCATCAAGGTTTTTTGATATCGTATTTCCAGTTCTTCCTTGGTTAAGGGATCCTTGACCGACCGATCATCTTTTGATGCACTGTTTGTTGCCTCTTCATTTGTAAATTTTCTCATTAAAATATCCTCCTATAAAACTGTAAAGATGGGAAAAGCTTTACTAAATATGTTTTTCTTTATTTTTATACCATAATGGGTTATTCTATCCTATAGGGCATAGTATCAGAAACTTTTACCAGCATGAAAATCCTGTGAGATATTGTACCATAGAAATTGCTGGAATGCTATAGCCTGCTATAAACTGCAATAACCTGATATAGGCATGAATAAAATCAACAGGGGTGTGAAACTTGGGGAAATTAATGATTAAAGGATACTTAAAAAGCAAAGTCCAGCTCATTTTATGGGTTCGAGGCATAATCCTCGGGATAGGAGTCATTATCCCCGGGGTTAGCGGAGGGACGATTATGGTGATTTTCGGGATGTATGAAAAAATGCTGCAGGATTTACTGCGCTTTCATATCAAACCCTATATTGCTATGGGAATCGGTGCCTTGGTGGGGGTCTTTGCAGGGGGGGCACTGCTTTCTTTTTTGTTTGACAATCATCCGGATCCGACCTATGCTTTTATTTTAGGGTGTCTGTTGATGTCCGTTCCCCTTATTTTAAAACGAACCAAAGGATTTACCAAAAATCGATGGGTTCTATTGATCACCGGAGGGATCTTATCCTTTAGCCTATTGGAACTGCCCACATTGTTTGTCGGTGGACAACTGACGGTTCCTCAAATCTTTTTAGCGGGATTTGCATCCAGTGCTACCATGATGATTCCCGGAGTTTCAGGAAGTGCGGTACTGATTGTATTAGGTCTTTATGAATCCATACTGGAGGCGGTACGGGAATTTCAAATGACAACCTTGCTCGTTTTTGTTACCGGGGCCGCCACCGGGGTCTTTATGCTGGCCAAGGTATTAAAAACCTTGTTTGCCTTATACCTGTCGGAAATTCTGTTTTTCTTCACCGGGCTGATTATCGGGTCCTTAAAAATGGTCATGCCGGGAACCATCGGTTTTTTTCCCCTGGTGACCTTGGGACTGGGCCTGGCCCTGGTGTATCGTTTTGGGAAATAAGGAAAGGCACGTTATCTAGTAATGAAAGAGATGTTATCAAGGGGGAGATTTAAAAATGAAGATCAAAAAATTAACCATAGTCAAAGCCTGGTTACCGGTTCTTATCTGGATGGGGGTTATTTTCTTCTTTTCCCATCAACCGGGGGACGTATCGGGAGCTACCAGTGGCCGAATCCTAGCCATAATCACCAGTGGAATCGGAACCATTTTTCCTTTTATAGAAATCAATGGGGAGGTACTTCATTTTATCCTTCGAAAAGGGGCTCATTTCGGGGTTTATGGGGTCCTGGGAATCCTTTCGGTTCGAGCCTTTCAAATTTCCGGATATTCAGGAAAACGAGGAGTGGTTTACGGATGGATCCTGGCCACCATGTACGCGGGAACCGATGAATTTCATCAAACCTTTATTCCCGGTCGGAGCGGAGAAGTTGTCGATGTGATGATTGACAGCGCCGGAGCGATCATGGGGATCGGTGTGTATGTACTGGCCAAGGGGATACAGGTTCCCGAACGAGTTGGGAAAAATTCATTGCAATACCTATTGATGCAAGAGGCCAGGGAAGAGCAAGAACGAAAAGAAGCGCAAGAACGAAAGGAAGAAGAAGAACGAAAGGAAGAAGAACGAAAGGAAGAACAAGAACCCTCGGCAAACCCTGGGGCCCAATCCGGAAGCGGAGCGAAAGCGGCCAACAGACTGAGAGAAAATAAAGTATTGAAAGAAAATTAAGGATTGAAAAAAGAGAAGAACTGATGAG
>SLKF01000217.1 GCA_007134725.1 Clostridiales bacterium
ATCCGTTGGGCTTGGGATTTTCAATGTAATCCTTGTATTCAATGACTTCCAGGTCGGGATGCTGCATCAGCATCCCCGCTAAGCGGTAAATATCCGATCGGAAAGAACAGATCAGTCGGACTCCGGCCACATCCTGAACATGTTGGTGGATGTTTTCCCGGTTCAGGGGCACCCCTTTTCGTTTGCATTTGTCGATCACACTTTGCCAGGTTTTTAAGCGGCTTTTTACATGTTCTATGGGATTATAACTGTTGCTGCCGGATAATTCCTCCTGTAGGGTCTGTACCCGGGTTTTCATTTGATATAAGGCAAACTCGTATAACTTTAACAACTTTTTTCCCTCGTTGTCACATACATCGGTTCCCAGGAAAAAAGTTTTTTGAGTTTCTACGTTTTCCATTTATTTCTCCTCCGATTCCGTTGGAATTTCAATCCTAAAAGTGCTGCCCTCTCCGATTTCACTGTCTACGGTAATGGTTCCGTTGTGAATTTCTACGATCTGTTTGACTAAGGGCAGGCCCAGGCCGCTGCCTTCACTGTTGTGGGCTTCATTTCCCTGATAAAATTTCTCGAAGAGTCTTTGAACGGTCTCCTCACTCATGCCGATCCCCTGATCACGGATTTCGATGATCAGCCGGTGTTTTTCCCATCGACCGAAAATCTCTAGGGTGCTGCCTGGTTTTGAGAATTTAATGGCATTTCCCAGGAGATTGAGCCATACCTGCTGCATCAATTCTTCACTGCCCTGAAAGGTCATTTTATCCATATCAATCTCAAAATTCAGATCCTTCTCCTGCCATTTCCCTTCCAGTAGAAGAATGGCTCTACGAATCTGTTCATCCAGGGAAAAGGTTTCCGCAAGTTCAGGAATCTCCTGATTTTCCAATTTCGATAACTTCAGTAAGTTCGAGGATAAATGGGCCAGTCGATCGGTTTCGTACACAATAATATCCAAATAGTCCCGTCGTTCCTCCTCCGTCATGTCCGGATCCTTCAACAAATTGGCAAATCCTTTAATGGAGGCCATGGGAGTCTTAAACTCGTGGGATACATTGTTGATAAAATCCTTTCGAAGGACTTCCATATTTCGAAGTTCCGTCACCATGCGGTTAAAGTTTTTTGTCAGCAGGCCGATTTCATCGTTGCTTCGAACCTCCAGCTCCACTTCAAAATTTCCGGAGGCCACACTTCTTGTGGCTTCCGTCAGCCGTAGGATGGGCCGGACCACCCGGTTTGTCAGGACCATGGTCAGGACGATGCCGATGGCGATGTAAAAGGCCAAGGCGTCCCACACCCGTAGCGCCGTAAAGGAAAACAGAGAGCTGTCAGGCTGCAGTCCGATTTCCAGGATCTCTCCCTTAACCATGACGTAAGCCTTGAGACCGAAAATTTTTCCGTCTCTTCGGTAAACGGTATCTCCTCTTTCCAGACTTCCCACCTCATGGTCTTCCAACTGCAGTTCTCCAATATCCCGTTGTCGTACCTGATGCATGGAAGTGGAGGTGATTTCGATCATTTCATCGATGGTAAGGGCGGTTTTTTCTTCCAGTTCCAACAGGGCATTGGCAATTTCTCCGTGATTTCGCCGTAGTTCCCCGGGAACGTTGGGGGAGAGTACCGTGGAAGCTACAAAAGAAAGACCGGAGGAAAGAATGATAATGGTAATAAACATCAATGCAAGCTTTACTCCGATTTTTCTCAGCATTTTTTCTCCGCCTTATAGCCCAGTCCCCGTACGGTTAAGATTTCAAATTCTTTCATATCTTCAAGTCGGCTCCTCAGTCGCTTAATATGCACATCAATGGTCCGTTCATCGGACTCCGCTTCCAGGCCCCAAATTTCATCCATTAATTGCTGCCGGGTAAAAATCTTTCCCGGATAGCTTAAGAGTTTAAAGAGTAAGTGAAATTCTTTTTTCGGTAATTCCATTACTTCCTGATCCCGCTCTAAGGTCAGTCGATCCCAATCCAACTGGATGTCGCCGCAATGTAATTTCCGCTCGCTTTGAATTTTCGAGCGCCGAAGAAGGGCCTTTACCCGAAGCATCATCTCGTCCATGTCCACGGGTTTGACCATATAATCATCGGCTCCCAGGGTAAATCCTTTTTTCTTATCTCCCATGGATTCCTTTGCGGTAATCATCAGTATGGGAAGGTCGTACTTGGCTCCCCGGAGGGCATCGGTTAATCGGTAGCCGTCCAGACGGGGCATCATAATATCGGTAATCAGTAAATCCACGTGTTCCTTATCCAAAACCCCTAAGGCTTCCTCTCCGTCTTCCGCTTTTAATACCTGGTAACCCTCCCGCTTTAGGACGGCCTCCATCAGTCTTTGCAGATTTTTATCGTCCTCGGTAATCAGTATGTTAAACATAAATATTCCCCCTAGATAAACTCATTGATTATTTCATTGATACATTCATTGATAGACTAATCATACCACGGCTTTATGAACTGACTGTGAACTTTTTGCTTTTTACGTCCCGTAGGTCAGTCGTCGCCATAGGGCTTCCATGGGCCCGGTTTTTTGGCGGCTTAACCAGCTTTTGCTGAAAAACAGCTGCAGCATAAAAAATCCCAGAGCCAAGGGGAAAAAGCTCCAATAGGGAAGTTTTCCGTAAAGCCCCAAGCCGTATCCGTTAAAGACCACACTCCAAAAGAGGGTTTGCACCAGATAATTGGTCAGGGCCATTCTTCCCATATATTTCAGAGGACGAAGAATTTTTTGCCACCGGGAATTATCCAGCAATAATAAAAGCCCCGACATATAAAAAGCACTGCCTGTAAGGGTGAGTACTTCCCCCAGAGACCCTTCAAGAAAGGCCAAGGTGTAATAGGGAACCTCTCCTCCGGTGAAGGGGGACATATACTGAAGGATTAAAATCAATACAAGCGAGACCAAGGCGCTGATGGAAAATG
>SLKF01000187.1 GCA_007134725.1 Clostridiales bacterium
GGTCCTCCGGCAGTACTTCCCAATAGGTTGAATCTTTTTTTTCCGTTCTGACCGCTACTACTTTCATAATATCCCCTCCGCTAAAAATTACGAATTCGGTTTCGTTGAATCTATAGTATCACACAAATCAAATTATTCAAATAAAAAAAAGTACATTATTTTGTACTTTCTCTAATGATTAATTCAACCGGTATCCGTTTTATAATTCCTTTAGTTCTCTCGGTTTTCTTATCGATTTGTTCGATCAGGAGCTTGGCTGCTTCCGTACCAATCTTCCTTTTATCCTGTTTTACGGTTGTAAGGGAAGGGGATGTAAATCTTGTCAACTCGATATTATCAAATCCTATTACTGAAGTATCCCGAGGCACCTTATACCCTAATTCTTTCAAAGCCATTATTGCCCCAAGGGCTATATCATCATTGGCGGCATAAATTGCATCCGGTAAGTCTTTTGTAAGTTTTATAAGTTTGTATAAAGCCTCTTTCCCGCTTTTGTAGTCATAGTTGCTTGCTTCTACAAAAACACTTTCTTCCCTGCCGCAACTGGAAAGAACCGATTTAAAGGCCTCTAATCTTTCCACTGCCGCAAAGGACCTCAACGGCCCGGCAATATGGGCAATTGATTCTGCCCCCCTTGACATAAGATACTCTAAAGCCATTCGAGTCCCTTGAAAGTTATCGGAAATAACCGTGGGCACATTAATCAGTCCGCTATCCACTGTAACCACAGGAATTTTACTCTGTCTTAAGGCCTCTAAATTTTCATCTTCAACATCCACTGTTACGATTAGGATTCCATCTAAGTCTTTATATTTAAACCACTCCAGATAAGTCAAACTTTGATTGCCGATTTTCTTTGAATAAAAACTTATTTCATAACCAAGTTCTTCTACAGATTTCTTAAACTCCTGTATTACTCCACTGAAAAAATGGTGTTCGAGGCCAATGTGTAAATCTTCACTGAAAACAATTCCGATAGACCAGCTTTTTTTTGTTGTTAAACTCCTGGCACTTGAGTTTGGTACATAACCCATCTCTTTTGCAACAGCTAAGATTTCAGCTTTACGTTTTTTACTGATTTCTTTAGAATTGTTTAACGCTTTTGAAACCGTACTGGAGGCACATCCAACTTTTTTTGCAATATCATAAATCGTGCTCATGTAAAAACCTTCTTTCCTATTTTTATGTAATTATTATATCATATCAGACTCTTTCCCCATTCCCATAATGAATATCCCCAATACTTATATGCCCCTTATCCAAAGTTTTAAAACCGTTTCCTCACCAAAATGTTCTAAGATTCCTGGAGACGCCCCGGTATTATTCCCCTGCATAAAATTGTCGATGGAGCTCGCGCACTTGCTCTGCCAGTTCCGGAACCGGTCCATCGATGATGGTATCCCGAATAACCTCCTGAATCGGCAGATTCCGAACCCGCGACGGAGCAACCCCCATTTCATCCAGCCACTCAACCAACTGCTTTGAAGAACTTGCATAGACAATCCTGCCTAAACCCACCCATCCATGGGCTGCAGCGCACATAGGACAATGTTCGCCGGAGGTATATACCGTTGCCTTGCTTCTCTCTGACCGGGTCATATTTTCTACTGCCCATCGGGCCAAGGCAAATTCCGGGTGTCGGGTATGGTCCCCACCGGCAACGTGATTATGATCTTCTGCAAGCAATACATCATCCCCTGACACAAGCACTGAACCGAAGGGTTGGTCCCCTTTTTCCAATGCCGTTCTTGCCAGTTGAACACATCGCCGCAGGTATTTCAAATCTGAATTGGTAATCATGATTAATCCTCCTTATCACTTTAAATTTCTATAGCAATTATCCTGATATATAGAACATAATTGCTGCCTTCTGTTCTTATTCATTAATACGTCTAACATTCTTAATACCCAGTTCGCCCTTCTTGGAATCTTTAAACCCAAAGGATGCGGTGCATTTTTCCTTAGTTTGGGGCGAAACAACATGGACTTTGTCAATTTGTCCTTCCTGTAGTAATGCTTTGATCATTTCTTTATCGATCTCCAGTCCGTAACGCTTCAGACTGTCCTTCCATAGGGTGAATTTACAGTTTTCCTTCCAATTGCTGCAGTAAAAGGCTTTGCTGTTCTCCATCACCACCCCGGATTCACAGGCGGGGCACTTTCCTAGGGCCGGTCGTTCGGCTCTTTTATTCTTTGTGTTCGAATTTGCCTTATTCTTTGTGTTCGTATTTGCCTTGTTCGCAGGGTTCTGATTCCTTCTATTCGGCTTTCCATTATTCGGAGTCCCCTTCACTGAGCCCGAATTTTGCAAACCCGTATGTTGGCTTAATCCCAGTACTTTTTGCGTGTTTTTCTTAATATAGGCTTCCAGCTTTACCATATATTCATCGGACTGGATCTCTCCATTGGCAATCATACCCAGACCTTTTTCCCAGCTGGCAGTGAGCTCCGGTTTTAACAAAGATGGAATGGATACATGAACCACATCGTAAATGGATTCTCCTAAGGACGTAGGGGTCAGTATCTGGGTCTTTTTGTTTAAGGAAATATAACTGATCTTTTGCAGTTTATTGAGGATCCCCGATCGGGTGGCACTGGTGCCGATCCCGCTGCCTTTAATTTTTTCTCGCAATTCCTCATCTTCAATGAGTTTTCCTGCACTCTCCATTGCCAGGATGATGGAACCGGAACTGTATCTTTTCGGCGGTGCGGTCTCGGATTCCTTGATTTCCAGTTTGTTGATTCTCACGGTCTGGCCTTTTTTTAATTTTTTCAAGGTTTCTTCTTTATCTAAACTAGAAGCAGCATCCTTTTTACTGTCATTTAAGATCTCCAGGTATCCTTCCTGAATACATACCTTTGAGGTGGTGAAAAAGCTCTCGGTTTTAATGCTTGTGGTAATCGATAACTGACTGAAA
>SLKF01000014.1 GCA_007134725.1 Clostridiales bacterium
ATATAAAGAAAATTCTATAAATTTAGAGGAGGACCATTTTAATGAGTTCAGAAATTGTAAAGCAAGAAAACAACGAGATTACCCTAAAGGTAATGGTAGACAAATCCGATTTTAACAAAGCTGTAAACGAAGCCTATAAAAAAACCAAGCATCGATTCAACGTTCCGGGTTTTAGAAAGGGCAAAGCACCGAAACAAATTATTCAACAACGGTACGGCAAGGAAGTTTTCTATGAGGAAGCCATCAATATTGCCTTCCCTAAGGCTTATGAAAAGGCCTTAGACGATCTGAAAATTGATCCTGTAGACCAACCGGAAATCGACATTGAAAACATCGATCCTGAAAAAGATTTGGAATTTACCGCCAAGGTAGAAATCATGCCGGAAATTGAAATGAGTGACTACAAAGGCCTGGAAGCGGAAAAAACGAAATTTGAAGTATCCGATGAAGAAATTGATATGGAATTAAAGACCATGCAGGAGCAAAACGCCCGTATGATTACCATTGAAGATCGGGAAGCAAAGGATGGAGACATCTTAACCATAGACTTTGAAGGATTCATTGATGGAGAAGCCTTTGAAGGCGGAAAAGCGGAAGGTCATGAACTAACCTTGGGTTCCGCACAATTCATTCCAGGATTTGAAGAGCAGTTGATCGGTGCAAAAGCCGGAGAAGATAAAGAAGTTACCGTAGCTTTCCCTGAGGATTACCAAGCGGAGAACTTAGCGGGAAAAGAAGCCAAGTTTGAAGTGACCGTAAAGGAAATCAAGGAGAAGGAACTTCCTGCTTTGGATGATGAGTTTGCCAAAGACGTTTCCGAGTTTGACTCTTTGGAAGCGTTGAAAAAAGACGTGGAAGAAAAAATTGCTGAAGGAAAGAAAAAGACCCAGGAACAGGAAGTCGAAAAGCAGGTTATGGACCGGCTGATCGAAAAAGTTGACGTGAAGATTCCCGATGCGGTAATTAAGCGACAAACCGATATGATGATTCGAGATTTTGATATGCAATTACGGTACCAAGGTCTGGAACTGAAAAAATATCTGGAAATGACCGGTTCTACGGAAGATGATCTGCGGGAACAAATGAAAGATGACGCGGAAAAACGGGTAAAAACCCAACTGGCCTTAGAAAAAATTTCCGAACTTGAAAACATCGAGCCTACAGAAGAAGAAGTGGAAGCGGAAATCAAGAAACTTGCTGAGCAATACAACCAAGAGGTGGAAAAAATCGAAGAAACCCTTGGAGAGGCAGAAAAAGAAAATATTAAAGACAGCTTGAAAAATCGAAAAGCAGCAGAGCTACTGGTTCAAGAAGCCAAGGTTGTGGAAGTGGAAGCAAAAACCGAAGAAGCGGAAACTGCTGAAGACAGCGAAGCGTAAAACAACAGGAAAAAGGAAACGTAAAGATTACTATAAAAGGGCCCAAGGTGGCCCTTTTGAAAAATCTGCCTTTACCAATATCTGAAATACAACTTCATAAAAATTGAACTTGAGGAGGAATAAACCATGGCATTAATTCCTATGGTCGTAGAACAAACCAGTCGAGGGGAACGATCTTATGATATTTACTCCCGGCTGTTAAAAGAAAGAATAATTTTTTTAACCAGCGAAATCAATGATCAAACCGCAAGTCTTATGGTCGCTCAGCTTTTATTTTTGGAAGCGGAGGATCCCGAAAAGGACATTCAGATTTACATCAACAGTCCCGGGGGCTCCATTACTGCGGGAATGGCCATTTATGATACAATGAACCATGTAAAACCGGATGTGGCCACCACTTGCGTGGGTATGGCTGCCAGCATGGGGGCATTTTTATTAGCCGCCGGTACAAAGGGTAAAAGAGTGGCACTACCCAATGCAGAAGTTATGCTGCATCAACCCTTAGGAGGGACACAAGGTCAAGCGGAGGATATCCGAATTCATGCGGACCGAATTGTTAAAATGCGGGAGCATATGAACCAGATTCTATCGGAAAAGACGGGACAGCCCATCGAACGAATGCGAAAAGATACGGATCGGGATTTCTTCCTGACTGCAAAGGAAGCAAAAGAATACGGGGTTATCGACAAGGTAATTGTTCAAAAACCATAACCCTAAAAGAGAGGTGTTAATATGGCTAAGTATGAAGAGAAAAAGCAATTGAAATGTTCTTTTTGCGGAAAGTCGCAAGACCAGGTAAAAAGATTGATTGCCGGGCCAAATGTGTATATTTGTGATGAGTGTATTGACTTATGTCAGGAAATCATCCAGGAAGAATTTGAAGAAAATGAGGAAATGGAAACCCAAGATCTTCCAAAACCCAAAGAGATTAAAGAGATTTTAGACGAATACGTCATCGGTCAGGACGATGCGAAAAAAACCCTGGCAGTGGCGGTATACAATCACTACAAACGGATCAACAACGAATCCAAGAATGATGAAATAGAGTTGGAAAAAAGCAATATCGCCATGCTTGGACCAACAGGAAGCGGTAAAACCTTATTGGCTCAAACCTTGGCAAAGTTACTCAATGTACCTTTTGCCATCGCTGATGCTACCGCTTTAACCGAAGCCGGATATGTAGGAGAAGATGTGGAAAACATTCTCTTGAAAATTATTCAGGCAGCGGATTTCGATGTGGAAAAAGCGGAAAAAGGAATTATTTATATCGATGAGATTGATAAGGTCTCAAAAAAATCCGACAATCCCTCCATCACCCGGGATGTTAGCGGTGAAGGCGTACAGCAGGCCCTTCTGAAAATCTTAGAAGGCACCGTGGCAAGCGTACCCCCTCAAGGAGGCAGAAAGCATCCCCACCAGGATTTCATTCAAATCGATACGAAGAACATCCTCTTTATTGTGGGTGGAGCCTTCGGCGGTATTGAAAGGGTAATTCAAAACCGAATCGGAAAGAAATCCATGGGCTTTGGCGCCGATG
>SLKF01000019.1 GCA_007134725.1 Clostridiales bacterium
AGTACCAAGGGGGAGAACGGTATGCCTTCGGCTATGACCTGGAAGCCATCCATTATTTTGATCAAGAAACGGGAGAAAGAATTAATTAATTAATTTATCGATTTATGTCTGAATGATTGATGGATCCCTGGATCAGTTTTGTTAGGTTAAGCTAATTAAATAATGAGGGGTGAAGGTGTGAATAAGAAAAAAGCCATAACAATTAAAGATGTGGCAAAAAAAGCGGGGGTTTCCTCCTCGACGGTTTCCCGGGTCATCTCAAAAAATCCGAAAATCAGTCCCGTAACCACAACAAAAGTATTGAAATGCATGGAAGAATTAGGCTATCATCCCAATGCCATAGCAAGATCCCTAGTCAGCGCCAAAGCCGGAACCCTCGGGGTGATTATGCCCTCCACTTCAAAGGATGCCTTGTTGAATCCCTTCTTCCCGGAAGCCCTACGGGGGATTACCCATCGGGCGTCAAAATCCGGATACGATATTTTGCTGTCTACTAATGACAGCAAAGAGGAGGAACTGGCGGTCATTAAAAAATATATCAACAGCTCGAAAGTCGACGGAATTGTGCTGATGTCCAGCCAAGTACAGGATATTTGTGTGGAATACTTATCCGCCGTGGATTTCCCCTTTTCCATTATCGGTTCCCCGGGAGAACATGGGAATAAAATCAATCACGTAGACAACGATAATTACATGGCCACCTATGAACTGACCCGGTATTTAACCATGAAGGGGAGAAAAAACATCGCCATGATTGCGGGAGACTTATCCCTTATGGTAACGAAAAAAAGGATTGAAGGCTATAAAAAAGCCTTAGAGGAAAGCAATTTAACCTTTGATCAGAACAAAGTCTATACTGGAAGTTTTGATGAAAAGACGGGATATGAGTACGCTTCCATTATTGCGGATTTAATACCGATTCCCGATGCAGTGATTGTCACCGATGATCTGGTTGCTTTTGCGGCGGTTAGACTGTTTAAACAATTGAAACTGGAAATTCCAAAGGATATTGCGGTGGCAAGCTTTAATAACAGCGTCTTATCCAGATATTCCAATCCTCCTATTACTTCAGTGGATGTGAATGCGGTAGCCTTAGGGGAAGAATCCATAAAATTACTGGTCAGTGCCATTGAAAAAGGAGAGCGGGGCAAGAAAATTATCACCCCCCATATCATCTATAAAAGAAAATCCACGGAAGAGGATTAAGAGAAAAACCCTGCTTAGGCAGGTTTTTTTTATTGGGAAAAAAAAGTATCATGGATAATTCCAGTACCCTTGGGTATAATAAAAACAGTATCTATGTTGAAAGGAGGGGGTTACTTGAAAAAGAATCAGACAGTCATTGATCCGAAGGATGTTTTTTATTTTCATGAAGGAACCCATCAACGGGCCTACCGGTTTATGGGCGCCCATCTTACCGAGGAAGAGGGAAGGCCAGGGGTGCGTTTTACTCTTTGGGCACCTCACCCGCAAGAAATCCGAGTAATCGGAAACTTTAATCATTGGGAGGGTTCTCATTGCAAAATGGAGCCGATGAAAGACTCCAATCTTTGGTCCCTGTTTATCGAAGGGGTCCGGGAGGGGGATCTGTATAAATACGAAATGGTTACAAGGGAAGGAAAAACCATTCGAAAAGCCGATCCCTTTGGTTTTTATACGGAACACCGACCCGGCACCGCATCCATCGTTCAAGGGCTGCACCACCACCAATGGCAGGACGAAAAATGGGAAAAGGAAAAGGCAAAAAAGACCCTTTATAATCAACCCCTTTCGATTTATGAAGTGCATTTAGGCTCCTGGAAGAAAAGCCATGAGGGAAAAGTACTTACCTATCGGGAATTGGCAGAAGAGCTTGTGGAATATGTATATGCCATGGGCTATACCCATATTGAACTCCTACCCATTATGGAACACCCTCTGGATGAATCCTGGGGATACCAGACCACCGGTTTTTATTCGGTTACCAGCAGGTACGGCACCCCTACGGATTTAATGTATTTTGTTGATGCCTGTCACCAAAAGGGCATCGGGGTAATCCTGGACTGGGTTCCTGGACATTTTTGCAAAGATGAACAGGGCTTGGCCTACTTTGACGGGAAAGCCCTCTTTGAATACGACGATTTTTCAAGGGCCAACAATAAAGGCTGGGGCACCTTGAATTTTAATTTAGGAAGACTGGAAGTGCAAAGCTATTTAATATCCAATGCCATGTATTGGCTCGACGTCTTTCATGTAGATGGAATCCGGGTGGATGCGGTATCCAATATGATCTATCGGGATTTTGGCAAAGATCCCGGAGAGTGGACCGTAAACAGACTCGGAGGTCGGGAAAACCTGGAGGGCATTGCATTTTTACAAAAGCTAAATGAAACCGTGTTCCAAAACTTCCCCGGAGCCTTAATGATGGCGGAGGAATCCACGGCATTTCCTAAAGTAACCCATCCCACAGATCGAGGAGGCCTGGGCTTTAATTTTAAATGGAACATGGGCTGGATGAATGATACCTTAAAGTACATGAAAAAGGATCCCGTCTATCGAAAGGCCCATCACCATAAAATGACCTTTACCATGACCTATACCTATACGGAAAATTTCATTCTTCCCTTATCCCATGATGAAGTGGTGCATTTGAAGAAGCCCCTGCTTGGGAAAATGCCCGGGGATGATTGGCAGAAATTTGCAAATCTTCGAGCCTACTTCGGGTTTATGTTTGCCCACCCGGGAAAAAAACTGAACTTTATGGGCTCCGAGATCGGAGAGCTCCGGGAGTGGGATCCCAAACGATCCTTGGACTGGGGCCTGTTGGAAAAAGAAGAACACCAAACCTATCACCGGTATAAGAAAAACCTGCTGCACTTTTATAAGAAGGAATCGGCCTTATGGGAGAAGGACCATCATCCCGAAGGATTTCA
>SLKF01000183.1 GCA_007134725.1 Clostridiales bacterium
GAAAATGAAATCTCCCGTCTCGAATCCCAAATATCTGAAACCGTAGAAAAAATCGAAGTAACTCAAGAAGATTTAGTAGAAGCGGAAGAGACCATCGTGGAGAAAAATGGCACATTGGAATCCCGTTTGGACACCATGTATCGAAGGGGTAATATAGGGTACATAGAAGTATTGTTAGGTTCAGGGGACTTTACAGAATTGCTCACAAATATGGATATGATTCGAAAAATTGCCAATCAGGATGTTGACCTTATTGAAGAGTTGCATGAGCAAAAAACTCTGATTGCCAGTAAGAAAAAACTGTTGGAAGACCAAGAAGCCAAACTGGTTACTTACCAGCAGGATGCAGAAAGTCAAAAAGAGGAACTGCAGGTTTCCAGAGGAACACAGATAACCCTGCGTCGTGAAGTGCAAAGTACCATCGGTCATATGTCAGAGGAACTAACCCAAATGGAGCAGGAATCCCAAAATCTTGAAGCGGAAATTCAAAGACTTCAAGAGGAGGAACGGGCTCGTATAGAAGCGGAACGAAAAAAAGCGGAAGAGGCAAGAAGAGCGGAAGAAGAGGCAAGAAAAGCGGAAGAACAAGCAAGAATAGCTGAGGAACAAGCAAGAAAAGCTCAAGACCAGGCTGCTAGCGACCAAGCGGCAAAAGACCAGGCAGCAAGAGACCAGGCAGCAAGAGACCAAGCGGCTAAAGAAAAGGCTGCTAAAGAACAGGCGAGCCAAGAACAAACCGGATCCACAAGGTGGCCGGTACCGGGACATAATCGGATTTCTTCTCCCTATGGAAATCGAACCCACCCTGTATTGGGAGGAACAAGATTTCACTCGGGAATTGATATTCCAGCACCTTCAGGGACCCCTATTGTGGCAGCCGCTTCCGGAAGAGTAATTATGTCGCAATACAGCGGAAGTTATGGAAATGTGGTAATCCTTGATCATGGAGCGGGAATATCCACGCTTTATGCTCATAATTCTAGAAATCAAGTCAGTGTGGGACAACAGGTGCAAGCTGGGCAAACCATTGCTTTAATTGGATCCACCGGAATGTCTACGGGACCGCACCTGCATTTCGAAGTGCGGCAAAACGGAAGTACCACTAATCCGACGAACTGGTTACGGAATTGATAGAGAGAAATTTAGAATTAATGTTGAAATTTAAAGATTAAAGAGAAACCGGCTGGGTAAAGTTGGTAATAAATGGCCAATTTCCATATAAAGGGAATGAAAACATAAAAAAAGAAAATTTTGGGGTTTGATGATGGTATCTTTATTACTGATTAGCTCAGCCCTGTTTTCTTTTGCTGAAGAAAAGAAATTGAAAGGATGGGTGCCTAGTGAAAAGAAGTAGTAAGTTTATAACAGTCATTGCAATGTTTTTACTGATCACTTCAAGCATTTACGTATTTGCCAATGAAATTGATGAGAAAAAAGATAGTTTAAAGGAAGCGGAACAACAAAAAAAAGTAGTGGAAAGTCAACTTCAAAACAAACAACTGGAAGAATCGGAGATTATTGAAAAGATCGAAGCCTTGGAAATGGATATTATCGAGACGGAAAATGAAATCACCCGTCTCGAATCCCAGATTTCAGAAACCGTAGAAAAAATCGAAGTAACTCAAGAAGACTTAGTAGAAGCGGAAGAGACCATCGGGGAGAAAAATGATACATTGGAATCACGTTTGGACACCATGTATCGAAGGGGTAATATTGGGTACATAGAAGTATTGTTAGGTTCAGGGGACTTTACGGAATTGCTCACAAATATGGATATGATTCGAAAAATTGCCAATCAGGATGTGGAACTGATTGAAGAGTTGGAAGAGCAAAGAAATCTGATCGCCAGCAAGAAAAAACTATTGGAAGACCAACAAGCCAAACTGGTTACTTACCAGCATGACGCTAAAAGTCAAAAAGAGGAACTGCAGGTTTCCAGGGGAACTCAGATAACCCTGCGACGGGAAGTACAAAGTACCATCGGTCATATGGCAGAGGAACTAACCCAAATGGAGCAGGAATCCCAAAGTCTTGAAGCGGAGATTCAAAGACTTCAAGAAGAGGAACGGGCTCGTATAGAAGCGGAACGAAAAAGAGCGGAAGAGGCAAAAAGAGCGGAGGAACAGGCAACTAAGGAACAGGCAGCTAAGGAACAGGCAGCTAAAGAACAAGCCAGTCAAGAACAAACCGGATCCACAAGATGGCCGGTACCGGGACATACTCGGATTTCCTCTCCCTATGGAAATCGAACCCACCCCGTATTGGGAGGAACAAGATTTCACTCGGGAATTGATATACCGGCACCTTCAGGAACTCCTGTTGTGGCAGCCGCTTCCGGAAGAGTAATCATGTCACAATACAGCGGAAGTTACGGAAATGTGGTAATCGTTGATCATGGAGCGGGAATATCCACCCTTTATGCCCATAATTCCAGAAATCAAGTTAGTGTAGGGCAACAGGTACAAGCCGGTCAAACCGTTGCTTTAATTGGATCTACCGGGATGTCTACCGGGCCTCACCTGCATTTTGAAGTTCGGCAAAACGGAAGTACCATTAACCCGACAAACTGGTTACGGAATTGATAGGAAAAAATTCTAAACAAATGTTTGCATTTTAAGATTAAAGAATAATTGGCTGGGTAAAATTAGTAGTAAATGACCATTTTCCATATAAAGGGGAGAAAAAGCATGAAAAAAAGAAGGATTTTGTGTTTAATGATGGCGTCTTTACTACTGATTAGCTCAGCCCTGTTTTCTTTTGCGGAAGAAAAAGAAGAGGTTCAGGATCAATTAAAGGAAGTGGAAGAAAAACAGCAGGAGATTGAGGCCAAAATTGAAGAGAATGAAATGGAAGAATCGGAAATTATTGAAAAAATAGAAGAAATTGAAATGGAAATCATTGAAGCAGAAACGGAAATTGAAGGCATTGAATCAAATATTCTGCATGCTTTGGAAGATATCAAAATAACCGAGCAGGAACTGGCGGAAGCAAAAGCCGGTATGGGAGAGAAAAACGAATTATTAGGCGCACGGGTAGCTGCCATGTATCGAGAAGGAAATATCAGTTACATAGAAATCATCTTTGGTTCCAGAAATTTTACCGACCTTTTGTCCAATATGGATATGATTCGAAAAATCGCAGATCATGATGTGCAATTGATCGAAGAGCTGGAAGCCCAGGTAACCCTGGTGGTTGCAAAACAGGAGATACTGGAGAATCAAAAAAACCAACTATTGGTCTATCAAGAGGATGTGGAACGTCGGGTAGAAACCCTGCAGGTATCACGGGGAACCCAGCAAACCTTGCGGAAGTCCATTCAAAGCACCATAGCGAATATGGAGCAGGAGCTGACGGAATGGGAAGAGGAATCGCAGTTACTTGAAGGGGAAATTCAGCGAATTGAAAGAGAAGTGCAGGAACGAATAGAAGCGGAAGAGCGAGCTGCGGAGGAACAGGCCCGAAAAGAAGCGGAAGAGAAGGCAAGACTGGAAGCGGAAAGAAAAGCAAAGGAACAGGCTGAGAAAGCCGCGGCTGAAGCTGCAGCAAAGGAGCAAGAATCCAAGGAAGCCGAAAAAGAAGAGGTTGTAGAAGTTGCCCCTCCAAAACCGGAGCCGCCTAAAGAACCTGAAGAAGAAAAGGAAGAACCCGTAGACCCCCCCCGTACAAATCGGTCCTGGCCGGTACCGGGGTATCATAGGATTTCGTCAGCCTATGGTTATCGGACCCACCCCATATTCGGGGACTGGAGACCCCACTGGGGTATTGATATCCCCGCACCGATGGGTACACCCATCGTTGCCAGTTTATCGGGAGAAGTAATAATTTCCACCTATGGTCCTAGCTACGGAAATTATATTGTGATTTATCATGGGGAAGGGATTTCCACCTTGTACGCCCATAACTCCACGAATCACGTATCGGTGGGAAGTCGAGTGGAACAAGGGCAAGTAATTGCATCCATCGGCAGCACCGGAAATTCTACGGGACCACATATCCACTTTGAAGTCAGAGTTAATGGAGATCCGAAAATCATTAACCCTTTCCAGTGGTTAAACCAATAAAATCAATAACATAACAAACATAACGACGCAGAATAAAGAGGAGCGTACTGAATGATAAGCAAAAAAAAAGCATTAATCGGAGCGATAATTCTGGTAGTATTAACAACGATTGTGAATATGACTTTAGGCAATTATATTGCCCTTCGAGTTGGAGAAAATTATTTGATATCCGATAAGCATATGGAACAATATCAGGAATTAGAAGAAGAGTTCTCAAAACTGATCTACATGAGGGAGTTTTTACTGGAAAACTACTATGAGGAACTGGATGAAGCCACTCTAATGGAGGGAGCCGTCCGAGGCATGTTTGAAGCCACAGGAGACCCTTATACCACCTATATGAGTACCGGGGAGTATGAGGACTTCATGACGGAAACCGAAGGCTCCTTTGGAGGCATCGGGATCATCGTAACCCCGGGAGAGGACGGATATGTTACCGTAGTCTCTCCTATTGAAAGTACACCGGGTTTCCGTGCAGGAATTAAAACCGGGGATCGGATTATTGAGGTGGACGGACAGGAAGTTCAGGGTCCGAATTTGAATAAAGCTGTAGATCTCATGCGTGGAGAACCGGGAACGGAAGTGAATGTTACCATTCGAAGAGAAGGGGAACGGGAACTGATCGAACTCACCATTGTACGGGATACCATCAAGATAGAAACCGTACACCATGAAATGTTGGAGGAGGATATCGGTTATATCCGGATTACCAACTTCAATCAACAAACCGCCCGGGACTTTAGAGAAGCCCTGGATGAACTAGTCGAGGACGATATGCAGGCATTGGTACTGGATCTTCGAAATAATCCCGGAGGACTGTTAAGCCAGACCATCGAAATTGCCGATATGTTGTTGGATGAACAGGTTATTGTTTATACGGAAGATCGGGATGGAACCCGACGGGAAGAAACTTCGTCGGCAGATCATGTGGATGTTCCTTTGACTGTATTGGTAAATAAGGGAAGCGCCAGTGCTTCAGAAATATTAGCGGGAGCGGTTCAAGACGGAAATCGGGGAACCATTATCGGAGAGACCACTTTTGGAAAAGCTTTGGTTCAAGGCATTCGAAACTATTCGGAAGACGGTTCCGGATTTCGATATACCGTATCTCAATATTTCACTCCTAATGGCAATTATATTCAGGATGAGGGCATCGAGCCGGACATCATTGTAGAAATGGAAAGAACCGTTAGCGTGGAGCTCATAGAAGACGGAGAAGACATCCAGTTGCAACGGGGAATGGAAGTATTAAAAGAAGCCCTTGGCATCGAATAAACACCTTCAAATCCTTTGAGAAAATCAAGGTGAAGTTAATTGAATAATGAATTTCAATATGCTATAATAATAGTGTGGTAGTGAGTTATGTCAACTGCCACATTATTTTTGTTTTGTGATTAAGAATGATTATTAATTAAAAAATCCAAGAGGAGAAAGAGACATGAAAAAGAAAGTCAGGGTACTGGGATATATGATGTTTTTAGACTTCCTTTTGACCTATTTCGGTGTGGTGGATCTTAATGTCATTGAAGAGGGAAATCCCTTAATGGTATGGCTGTTTGAAATGCCCTTGCTAAGAGCAGCCCTCGTGCGAATTCTGATGATTTTTGCAGTGATGTTTGTCATTCGGCGAACAAAAAAATATAAAGATCCCATTGCAAACTTCGGACTTGTGGTCTACGCCATGGTCTTGTTTCTTCATATGGCCTGGCTATGGCAATATAATATTGGATTATAATAAAGTTCATGATAGAGGCAGATCCCAGTTGACAAGGGGAAAGAAAAAACATACAATTATACGAACTAAAGTTCTGCATAAAAAAGAAATGCTGAAAAATAAAAGCTATAAAATGAAAGCTATAAAATGAAATTATAAAAAGGATGAGATTCAATGGACGATCGGTTTCAGATTCAATCACCGTTTCAACCCACAGGAGATCAACCGAAGGCTATTCAGGACCTGGTTAAGAGTCTGAACAAAGGCCATCGGGATCAAACCCTGTTAGGGGTTACGGGTTCAGGAAAGACCTTTACCATGGCCAATGTAATTCAAGAGGTCCAACGACCCACCTTGGTACTGGCCCATAATAAAACCCTGGCGGCCCAGCTGGCCAGCGAGTTCCGAGAATTTTTTCCGGAAAACGCCGTGGAGTACTTTGTCAGTTATTATGATTATTATCAACCGGAAGCTTATATGGCTCATAGTGACATGTTTATTGAAAAAGACGCATCCATCAACGATGAAATTGATAAACTCCGCCACTCCGCCACCTCCGCCTTATTTGAGCGGCGGGATGTGATTATTGTGGCCAGTGTCTCCTGCATATACGGTTTGGGAAACCCGGAGGAATACAAAAAGATGGGATTATCCCTCAGACCGGGAATGGAACGGGATCGGGATGAAATTCTGCGAAAACTGGTGGATATTCAGTATGAGCGAAATGATATAAATTTTGTCCGGGGAACTTTCCGGGTTCGAGGGGATATCCTCGAAATATTTCCTGCAAACTCCTCAGAACAGGCCGTTCGTGTGGAATTTTTCGGAGACGAAATTGAACGGATCACGGAAGTGAATGCATTGACCGGTGAGATTGTGGGGGAACGGGTTCATGTGTCCATCTTTCCCGCGTCCCACTACGCTACCGGAACGGAAAAACTGGAAAGCGCCATTAAAGCCATTGAAAGTGAATTGGAAGAACGGGAAGCGTACTTTAAACAGGAAGAAAAATTGTTGGAAGCCCAACGGATAAGACAACGAACCATGTATGATATTGAAATGCTGAGGGAAACCGGATTTTGTCAGGGCATTGAGAACTACTCCCGTCATTTATCGGGAAGAGAACCGGGAAGTCGGCCCTTTACTTTACTCGATTATTTTCCCGACGATTTTTTAATGATCGCTGATGAATCCCATGTCAGTATCCCTCAGGTTCGGGGGATGTTTGGGGGCGACCGTTCCCGAAAGGAAAACTTAGTGGAATACGGATTTCGCTTACCTTCGGCCTATGACAATCGACCCTTGAATTTTCAGGAATTTGAATCCCTGATCAATCAGATTGTGTACGTTTCCGCAACCCCGGGACCCTATGAAAGCGAACGAAGTCAGATGATCACGGAACAGTTGATTCGACCGACGGGAATTATTGATCCGAAAGTGGAGGTGCGTCCCGTAAAAGGACAAATTGACGATCTGGTAGGGGAGATTCATAAAGAAGTGGACAAAAAATTCCGGGTATTGGTGACGACCTTGACCAAAAAAATGTCGGAAGACCTGACCAAGTATCTGGAAGACCTGGGAATCAAAGTACGGTATTTGCACTCGGATATTGTTACCATGGAACGAATGGAAATCATTCGGGATCTTCGTCTGGGTAAATTCGATGTATTAATTGGAATTAACCTCCTGCGGGAAGGACTGGACTTACCGGAGGTATCCCTAGTCGCCATACTGGATGCGGACAAGGAAGGATTTCTACGGTCAGAAACCTCCATGGTGCAGACCATTGGCCGAGCCGCAAGAAATACGGAAGGCCGGGTCGTGATGTATGCCGATAAAATTACGGGATCCATGAAGCGGGCCATTGACGAGACGGAAAGACGGCGGGGCGTTCAAATTGCCTATAACACAAAACACAATATTGAGCCGATTACCATTAAGAAAAATATCAGTGAAATCATTGAAGCTACCATAGTAGCCGAGGATGAAGTGGAATACACGTTACAACTTGCGAGAAAGCAACCGAGAATGGATCAGTTAACCAAGAAACAACGGGAAAAACGCATCAAATTATTGGAAAAAGAAATGAAAGCATCGGCAAAGTCCTTGGAATTTGAAAAGGCAGCGGAACTCCGCGATGAAATCGAACAATTAAAAGAGGTGTAAAGATGACAAGAGATAAAATTATCGTAAAAGGCGGGAAAGAGCACAATCTGCAAAATATTAATGTGGAAATTCCAAGAGATCAGCTGGTAGTGATTACGGGAATCTCGGGATCCGGGAAATCCTCCCTGGCTTTTGATACGATCTATGCGGAAGGACAACGGCGCTATATTGAGAGTTTATCCTCCTACGCAAGACAATTTCTCGGCCAAATGGAAAAACCCGATGTGGAGTCCATTGAAGGATTATCCCCGGCCATATCCATTGATCAAAAAACCACGAATAAAAATCCCCGATCTACGGTAGGGACCGTAACGGAAATTTATGATTACCTGCGACTGTTATTTGCCCGGGTGGGGACGCCTCATTGTCCCGTCTGCGGTATAGAAATACGGCAACAGACCATTGAAGAAATCACCGATAAGATTATGGAACTGGAGGAGAAGACCAAAATTCAACTACTGGCTCCGATTATCAGCGGAAAAAAAGGGATGCATAAAAAAATTCTGGAAGACTTAAAAAAAGAAGGCTTCGTTCGTCTCCGAGTGGACGGTGAAATGCGTGAAATCAGCGAAGACATTGAATTAGAGAAAAATAAAAAACATGATATAGACGTGGTGGTGGATCGAATCGTGGTAAAAGACGGTGTGGATCGACGACTCAGCGACTCCCTGGAAACCGTCATCAAACTTTCCGACGGCCTGGTCAAGGTGGATGTCATCGGTGGAGAGGAAATGCTGCTTTCTACAAAATTCTCCTGTCCCGAGCATGAGATCGGACTGGAAGAACTGTCCCCCAGAATGTTTTCCTTTAACAGCCCTTATGGGGCCTGTGAAACCTGTGGAGGCATCGGACATAAAAAAGTAGTGGATCCCAAGCTGGTCATTCCCAATCCGGAGTTAAGTATTAAAGAAGGGGGCGTCGTCCCCTGGGGAAAAGCCAATGGGAATATGGAAGAAACCTATTACTTTAAAATGGCCCGGTCCTTAGCGGATAAATACAAAGTAGAACTTACGACACCGATCAAAGAGCTTCCCAAGAAATTTATCGAGGATCTTTTATATGGCAGCGGAGGTACTCTTGTGGACTTTGAGTACGACTCCAAATACGGCGGCAGAAGGACCCACACCATCGTCTTTGAAGGGGTGGTGTACAATCTGGAGCGACGATACCTGGAAACCCACTCCGATTATATGCGGGAAAAAATCGAAGGATTCATGAGCGAGAAAACCTGTAAAACCTGTAATGGCGGAAGATTGAAAGACGTGGCCTTAGCCGTAACCTTTGATGATAAAAATATTCAGCAGATCACCGACTATTCCGTAAAGGATGCTCTGAAATTCTTCGAAGATGTAGAGCTGGATGATCGCAAAACCTTCATTGCCCACCAGGTTATCAAAGAGATTCGGGCAAGGCTGAGCTTTTTATTTGATGTAGGCCTGGGCTATTTAACCATATCCCGAAATGCGGGAACCTTGTCAGGAGGAGAATCTCAGCGGATTCGTCTGGCCACCCAGATCGGATCAAAACTGGTAGGGGTATTGTACGTCTTAGACGAACCCAGTATCGGTCTGCATCAGCGGGATAATGATCAGCTGTTGAAAACGTTAAAAAATCTGGCAGAGATCGGTAACACCGTAATTGTAGTGGAACATGATGAGGATACCATTCGAAAAGCGGACCACGTCATTGACGTAGGCCCCGGTGCAGGGAATCTAGGGGGCTATATAGTTGCCCAGGGTACCGCAAAAGAAATTGAAAAGGTACCGGAGTCCATTACCGGACAGTACCTCAGTGGAAAGAAATTCATCCCGATCCCTGAAACCCGAAGAAAACCTAATGGGAAATCCTTGGAAATCCTCGGCGCTCGGGAAAACAACTTAAAAAACATTAACGTTACCGTACCCCTCGGGTTATTTACCTGTGTAACCGGAGTTTCCGGCTCGGGTAAGAGTACCTTGATTAATGAGATTTTATATAAGCAACTGGCTTATACTATGAATCGGGCAAAAGCCATACCGGGAGACCATGATGAGCTAAGGGGCATAGAATATATTGACAAAGTCATAGAAATTGATCAGTCACCTATTGGAAGAACGCCCCGATCCAATCCCGCCACCTATACCGGAGTATTTGATGAAATTCGGGATGCCTTTGCTAAAACCCAAATGGCCAAAACCCGGGGCTATAAAAAGGGCCGTTTCAGTTTCAATGTCAAGGGAGGAAGATGCGAAGCCTGCAGCGGAGACGGAATCATCAAGATTGAAATGCATTTTCTCCCCGACGTATACGTGCCCTGTGAAGTATGTAAAGGAAAGCGATACAATCGGGAAACCCTGGATATTTTGTATAAAGGGAAAACCATTGCGGATGTACTGGATATGACCGTGGAGAATGCCTTGGAATTTTTCGAGAACATTCCGAAAATCAATCGCAAAATTCAAACCTTAAAGGACGTGGGGCTTAGTTATATTAAACTCGGTCAACCCTCCACCCAGCTATCCGGTGGGGAAGCTCAACGAATTAAACTGGCCACGGAGCTTAGTAAACGAAGCACCGGAAAAACCCTGTACATCTTAGACGAACCCACCACCGGTCTTCATACCGCCGATGTGCATAAATTGACCGGGGTCCTTCAGCGATTAGTCGAGGGAGGAAACTCGGTACTGGTGATCGAGCATAATTTAGACGTTATTAAAATCGCAGACCATATCATTGATTTAGGACCGGAAGGGGGCCAGGAAGGGGGAGGGATTTTAGCCACAGGAACCCCGGAAGAGATTGCAAAGGTGAAAAAATCCTATACCGGAAGATATTTAAAGCCCCTGCTTTTTCCACAGAAAAACAAAGAATGTTCATCCTGAGGAGGTCCATAAATGAATGAGAAGATCTCAGAACAGATTTTACAGCTTCTAGAGCACCTGCCTAAAAGTCCGGGAGTGTATTTAATGAAAGACTCCAAGGATCATATCATTTATGTAGGCAAGGCAATCAATCTTAGAAGCAGAGTACGGCAGTATTTTCAGTCATCCAGAAATCAGCCTCCAAAGGTACAGGCTATGGTGCCCAATATTCATCATTTCGAGTATATTGTCACGGACACGGAGATTGAAGCCCTGATTCTGGAGAACAATTTTATTAAAGAAAATAAACCGAAATACAATGTACTTCTTCGGGATGACAAGACCTACCCCTATATTAAAGTCACCCTGCAGGAGGAATTTCCCCGGCTGCTGAAAACCCGGAAAATCCATAAGGACGGGGCCAAATATTTTGGCCCCTATACCAATGTATGGGCCCTAAATGAGACCTTGAATATTCTTCGGAGTCTCTATCC
>SLKF01000216.1 GCA_007134725.1 Clostridiales bacterium
ATACAAATAACATTCCATTGACTTCTACTCCTTGAGAATAGGCTCCAATCGCTGCAGGAGCTTTTCCTGTGTTTATCAGTTTTTTCATAATCATTCTCCTTTCAATTATCCATTTATTCTTATTTCGTCTAAATAATTATATATGGTATATCTTGAAACACATAATATCTTGGCTACGTAATCGATAGCCCCTTTGATTAGAAAAGCACCCTGATCATCTAGTTTTTTAACAATTTTTACTTTCTCGTCTTTATTCATGTACGCTACCGGTCTACCAAAAGCCTCTAGGGTGTCTGATACGATATTCACCAGAATATCATTCACATTATTATTTTCAAAATCTCCAAGCTTTGTTTCACCTTCAATATCGGTTTTCACCAACTCTTCAAGAGCTTTTTGAGCTACGATGAATTCTGAGACGTTAATATTAATACAAAGACATCCAATAATCTCATCATTTTCATCCCGGATAAACATTGTAGAGGACTTTAATACTTTTCCGTCAGAACTCTTATTTCTATAGTTCAGGATATTATCGGCTTTTTTTCCCCTTCGGATTGCTTGAATACCAACGTCTAACATAGGGCTTCCCACACTACGTCCCGTTACATGGCCATTGTAAATAGCAATTATCGATTTATTGGAGTTTTTGATTTCATGCAATACCACTTCACAGTTCTTTCCAAAGGTTTTCCCAATCCCTTCAATCAAAGGGATCATTCGCACTAAAACTGGATGGACATTTTTCATGGACGATCGCTCCTATTCTAGAAAATTTACTAATTAATTATAGGGGTGAATCCGTTATCCCGTCAGTAACCGGAATAAGTTTAGCATCTTGCCAAATTTTTTCAAGATCATAAAATTCCCGGGTTTCTTTTTCAAATATATGCACAACTACATCCCCATAATCTATTAGTATCCAGTTCCCTGTTTGATGACCCTCTTTATTTCGAACAAATACTTCTTCCGTTTCCAGTGCATCGATTACATCCTCTGCAAGAACCTTCGTTTGTCGTAAAGATTCTCCACTTGTCAGAATAAAATAATCTGCTATAGTGGATACTGAATTCAAATCGATTATCACAGTGTCTTTCCCAATCTTATCATCTATTACTTTTACAATCTTTTCTACTAATGCCTTTGAACTTTCAATCATATTTTCCCTCCTTATTTTACTATCGAATTAGCTTTTTAATAAATACCGGTCAACTACTTATAATGCAATTTTTGTTAAATGCAAATACAACTATTGGGGGTTATCATTGGTGATTTGTTTGTTTTCTTTGAACTGCAACTCTCGAAGAATTTGGTTTCTGGCTTCAACCGTATTACAGTGCAACACTTTATCGGTTTTCAATAGAAATTGTATAGTGTTATTGAACCCCTGAAGCAATCCACAGTCCAAGTCTTTGTAGGCTAATTCTCGAAGAGTATGCACTCCGGGATAGTCCCTGTTTTCTTCAATAAAATCTGACAAATATATTATTTTCTCTAAGGGTTTCATATAAACTCTTCCTGTGGTATGGTATCTTATAGCTTGCAAAACCTCTTCATCTTCAATTTGAAATTCTTTTTTTGCCATATGGGCACCTACTATACCATGCAGTAGCTGATAGGTTTCTAAGAGGCTGCTATCCACTTCTAAGTTGTGAATACGAATATAGTTTTTTAATTCCTGTTCCGTCAAATCTTTCGCATAATCATGAAGTAGCGCTGCAATTTCAGCTTTTTCCTCAGATACACCGTAATACTTTGCCAAATTGCAGGCAGCTTTCACTACCCCAAGGGTATGTTGATATCTTCCCGGCGGTTGCCGTTCTTTCAAACGCTCTTTAATTCTTTCAATCCGCGGGTCTAACTTCTTCATTTTATATAACCTCACTCTACTTAAAAAGTCCATGTTTAGTAATATAGTCATCTACATCATGAGGAACTAAATACCGCACACTTTTACCACTTTTTACTAATTTACGTATGGATGTGGCTGAAACATTTAAGGTCTTTGCATATATGGTTTTAATGTTACAGGAATATTTTTCTTGATAACTTTTGATTTTTTCCTCTACCTTACTGGTTTTATAGTAACTTCTTGATAATATGATTAATTCTACCATAGATAAGAATTCCTCTAAATCTCTCCAAGTGTCCATATCAAGAAAAGCATCCGCTCCAAGTATAAAGGAAAAAACTGTTCCCCTGGGATATTGCTTTTGCAGTTCCTTGATCGTTAAAATAGTATAGGTAGTTCCCGCCTCATGAATTTCATAGTCACATACCTTAAAGTGCTGATTGTCTTTTACGGCGAGTTTCACCATATTATAGCGATCTATGGCAGGGGACAGATCTTTCGTGTTTTTATGGGGAGGATTCCCTGAAGGAATAAATAAAATTTCTTTTAGTTTTTGTTCCTCTAAGGCAATTTGAGCAATCCGTAAATGCCCAAAATGTATAGGATCAAAGCTTCCACCAATGATACCAATTTTATTCATATTTTTCACCCTCTTGTACCAAATTTGCATCACTAGGCTTTGGGGAGCTTTATTTTTTTGTTTTCTTCCGATTCCTTGTAAATCACAAATTTCTTTCCTATGGCTTGAACAAATTCTGATTCAGATTTCTCCGCTACTATGGAAGCAGCTTCCTTTGTATCTAAATCCGAATTATCCAATACTGAAATTTTGACCAATTCTCTTGCTTCTAAAACGTCTTTTAATTGTTCAATAAAGTTATCATTGATCCCGGCTTTTCCTATTTGAAAAATCGGATCCGCGTCATGAGCTAACTTTTTTAAATAGTTTCGTTGTTTTCCCGTTAACATGTTATCCCCCCCTTACTCTGTGAAATCAAATTCTATATCAT
>SLKF01000056.1 GCA_007134725.1 Clostridiales bacterium
ATTTATTATAGGTGTTTTTCGCCACTTTAAAGGTTTCAGAATCGATGGCTTTTTCTCCATATCGAGCCTGAAGATAAATATGACGAAATACCGTGAGCTCTTTCTCATCAAAGTAAGGTTCTCCCTTGCGCTGAAAATCCCCTGTGGTGTCCGAAGGCAATAAGATGACCCCTTCTTCCCTTAGCCTCTGCAAAAATCCTTGATAATACATTCTTATTCGCTCTTCCTTGGATTTCGGTTTTAAACGATCCTTAACCGTCTTCCACAGGTTTCGATTGTTATTCGGCAGGATGACTTCTTTTTTCTCCGTATAGGTCTCACTAATCCCCCGGGTCATTCCTTTTCGTATATACATCTTGTATAGAACATAAAATATCAAGGCTATTACTGCTATCCCTAAGGCCGTTCTAAACAATGTATTGTCTTCTAAGGCCCCTCTCTCAAAACTCTTCCGGATTATCTCGATTTCCCCTGAAACAGCTGCGGGACCTTCTTCCTGTACTCCGTCCATCCGACTGATCCATTCCACTATGATCCTAAAAACCTCATTTAAAAAAACGCCAAAATAGTGAAGGGGCCAATAAAACACCCATAGGATAACATCAATCATGGCATTGTATGTCATCCATAATAACGTTCGCAATTGTTGAAAAAGGTTCATAAATATTTGTGTGCTCAGGGTAATACTAAGGATCAGAATAATTCCTATCGCCCGAAAGTTGATTTTCTTTAATTTTTCCCCCTCGCCACTATACTGTAAATACCGGAGGCTCCGTAACATCAATACCCCGGACAGGATATAAATCAGCAGATAGCCCGCTGAAACATTGTTGAAAATTCTGAGCCCTCCTGTAATTAAAGTGAAAAACATAAGCCCTCCCGCAACGGCTATTCCTACTCCGAATTCAAACTCCACAAGATCGTACTTGGGTTCTTCACTGTTTTTATACAGTAAAGTAAGTATGAAAGTCCCTAAAAATCCCAAATACCCTATCTGATACAAGGGAACCTCTAAAATCAAGGGCAGGAGTATCCAAGGAATTAATAATCCGGGATAATATTTGGTTTTTTCTTTCACTAGTAGCGCCAATCCACTCATCACCAGGGACCAGATAAACAATCCGCCGTAATGATTGCCCTCATGACTGCTGACAAAAAACAACAGGATAAAAAGATTTCCCACAGTAAACAATAAAGACAATTTGTGGATTAGATGAAGCATGGTTAAGGTTTTAATTTTTTCCATGGAAACGCCCCTCAATTTTCTGTTGAAAGCTGATAGATTTCAATCTTCGATGATACATCCCTTACATAATCTTGACTCATGGTAATAAGAATGATTTTCCCCGAAGCTTTTCGGAGTTCTTCCAAACCGAGCAAATCCTCTTCCATCATGCTTGGAGTCACAAGTACATAGGTCCGATTTCCATCGGAACGATCTTTTAGCTCTTCCAGAAGGTTAATAAAAGATCCTCGGGAATGATATTCTGCCCTTCCCAAAGATTCTAATAATCCTCGAAGATGTCCCGGTCCATACCCGATATCCGTTAGGGTTTTCCCAAAAAATTGGTGTATCGTTCCCACATTGGATGCCATCCCATAAGGAATTCCTGTGGATTCAAATTCTTCAAGTATACTGCGGACTATAGAGAAGCATCTTTCAATTTTTTTTGAATCTTTTTTTTCCCAGATGTGTTTGCTCATGGCGGTGTTTAAGACAATGACGGCGGATTTATCCGAAGTGTAATCAAAGTTTTTCACCAGTAGCTCTCCGGTTTTAAGGCTCGAGGGCCAATGAATATGCTTTTCCGGTTCATTTCCCGTGTACTCCCGAAGTCCCCGATTCAGTATGGGATCTTCAATAATCCAGCGATTGACGGAAATATCTCCATAATAATTTCCATAGGGCTCTAAGGTACGATTTAATTCAATGGCTTTGGGTAATACGGTGATTTCTTGGATTTGCTGATCAAAATTTTTGCTCACGGTTTGAAGTCCGATAAAATCCCCTGAAATCAAGACCGCCTCTTGTAGAAAATACCGCCCCCGTTTGTGGGCCACCAGTTTATAGGTTCTGGTGATTCTTTGATAAGGCAGAAGACTAAGCGTTATCGTGTGCACTTTAGATAGTCCATTATCCTGAACATTGGTTTGATGAACAAAGTCAAAATTACCAGGATACTTTTCCTTTACCTGTAAAAAAGATAAGGGCAGCCATTTTCGATTTTCCACAATGCTGTCGATATAAAAGGGTTCATCAATTTCTACGATACCCTCTTTGATCTCCCTTCGAAACTCCATACTTTCCAAGCTGTATTCTTTGGTGTATTGATTAAATATTAAGCCCAGTATTATTAAGATTATCAGTATCTGAATCATAGAACTCCCCCTATCCTACGTTGCTTTCCGTCGGGGTATCAACATCCATTAATATTTTTTCAATGCCATCGTAAAGATGACGATTTTTAAAGGAACCCTTATAGCCGATTCGGTGGTTTAAGATGTAGCGTGCCATGGTTTTTACATCCTCGGGAATCATAAAATCCCTTCCCTGCATCGCCGCATAGGCCTGGGACCCTTTATAAAGGGCAATGGTTCCCCGGGGACTGACCCCATAAAGAAGTCGTTGATCTTGCCTGGTTTTTTCAATAATATCCATCAGATAGTTTCGAACATCTTCCGATACCCTGACTTTTTTGTAGGCTTCCCGCAACTGATCAATCTCCCCGGGATCAATTTTTTCTTCCAGTGTTTCCAGTGCATCCATTTCAAGGTTTCGATCCACAATGGCCAGCTCATCCTCTCGAGAAGGGTATCTCATAGCGATCTGCATAA
>SLKF01000248.1 GCA_007134725.1 Clostridiales bacterium
TGCTACTTGGAGGTATTGCTGGATTCTTCATGGGAATTCCTTTTAGAGAAGTGGTTATGCTTTATGTATTACCGATTATGGGTGGAGGAAACGGTGGAGGGGCCATACCCTTAAGTGAAATATGGCATGAAGTAACCGGAGAATCCCAAGAGGGATACTATTCTTTTGCCATAGCAATTCTAACCATTGCCAATATTGTAGCTATTTTCGCAGGAGCTTTATTAAACAAACTGGGAGATGCGCGACCGAGTCTTACGGGGAATGGCAGTGACTTAATACGAAATGAAAAAGCGGTGTTAGATGCAAAAGATAAGAAAGAAGTGAAAATCACCAACCGGGAAATTGCCACAGGATTGGTATTGGCCGCCATGTTTTATGCACTGGGAAGACTGTTCAGCGGCTTTGTTCTTCCGAGTATCGGCGGCGTCGTGATTCATCAGTACGCCTACATGGTTATTTTCGTAGCTATTTTTAATGCATTGGGTATTATTCCTGAAGAATTGAAGCTAGGAGCGAAAAAATTACAAACCTTCTTTTCCGGACAGTTTATTTGGGTGATTATGGCGGGTGTTGGTATTGCCTATACGGATTTAGGAGAATTATTTGCAGCGATAACCTTGGGGAATGTATTTATTGCAGCAGTCATTGTATTAGGAGCAATTATTGGAAGTGGCCTCGTTGGGTATGCGGTCGGATTCTTCCCCATCGATACCGCGGTAACCGCCGGACTTTGTATGGCCAATCGTGGGGGATCCGGAGATTTAGCGGTTCTTGGAGCCTCTAAAAGAATGGATTTGATTTCTTATGGTCAGATTGCCTCCCGACTGGGTGGCGGTATGGTTCTGGTCATTGCCAGTATCGTCTTTAGTATATTAGTATAATTAATATAATCGTTGAAAAATCGTTTAAAAAATTGATTATGATAGAATTATAAGGTTATAATTTCTAAGAGGAATAGATAATGTTTATAAATTTCAAGCATTAATGAAGGAGGAATCGCCATGGAAAACAAGGGGATTGGGCAGGCGGGCAGTCTGGAATCCAATGATTTGATAGTAACGGTGAATTTGATGGTTGGTGAAGAACTGGATATTGAACTGGAAAGTACCGTTAAAGAAAAATTTGGAAAACAGATTCTTCGGGTGGTAAAAGAAACTTTAGAAGAACAGGAAATTACAAAAGGACACATTAAGATTGTGGATAAAGGGGCCTTGGATTTTGCGGTTCGGGCCAGAGTGAAAACGGCAGTAAAGCGGGCACAAGGGAGGGATATTTAATGAGGTCACTGAGAAGAACGATGCTATTTGTCCCCGCAAACAATCCCAATATGATGGTTAATGCCGTGGTCTTTCGACCGGATGCGATCATCTTTGATCTTGAAGATGCCATTGCCCTACGGGAAAAGGACAGTGCCCGAGATCTGTTGGTGGAAGCTTTAAAAACCGTGGATTATGAGGGAATCGAAATCCTGGTACGGGTCAATCCTTTATATACTCCCTTTGGTGAAACCGACGTAAGGGAATTGGTGAAGGCAGGCCTTCGAAATATTCGACTTCCTATGACGGAAACCAAGGAGGACATAGAAAAACTGGATGCACTGCTGTGGGAACTGGAGAAAGAAAATGATATCGAACCGGGATCGGTCAAGATTCTTGGCGCCATTGAAACCGCAAAAGGGGTCATCAATGCTCCGGGTATTGCCACAGCCAGCACAAGAATGGTGGGGATTTCCTTCGGTGCCGAAGATTTTACCCGAACCATCGGTGCCGAGCGAAGCAAAGGGGGCCAAGAGCTCTTTGTTGCCCGTTCCCAAATCGTTCTTGCAGCAGCGGCTGCAGGCATTGATGCCATCGACACCGTATTTGCTGATGTAGAGGATATTGAAGGCTTCCGAAGAGAAGTGGAGTCCGCAAAGGCATTGGGTTTTGCAGGGAAATCTGTGATTCATCCCAGCCAGATTCCTGTGGTGCACGATGTATTTACCCCTACCATGGAAGAAGTGGAAAAGGCCCTTCGGGTAATGCAGGCCATTGAGGATGCAGAAAAGCGTGGGCTTGGGGTGATTTCTCTAGACGGAAAAATGGTGGATGCCCCGGTGGTTGCCCGAGCTGCAAAAGTGGTTCGTTTGGCCAAGGGTGCAAAGATTTTATAGGAGGTGGAAAGATGAACAATACAGTGAAAAATGCAATTGGTCGGGAAATTCCATTATTCATTGAAGGAATCGGCAAATTGAAAGCTTTTCAGGGAGCGTATAACAATATGCCGGAAGGACTAAAACACGGAACGAAGCTTACCCGCGCTTTCAAAGGTGGAGAAAAATGTCTTTGGGACTTGAAAGACAGCTTAAAAAAGTGTGGAATTAAAGACGGTATGACCCTCTCTTTCCACCATCATTTCAGAAACGGAGATTTTTTAGTCAATCAGGTGATTGATGAAGTGGCAAAGATGGGAATCAAGGATATTACCATTTTCGCCAGTTCTCTGCAAGGGGTCCATAAGCCTCTGATCGAGCACATCAAAAATGGTGTGGTGACCGGTATTGAGACCAGTGGAATTCGAGGAGAGCTGGGAGAAGCCATTACCAAGGATCATATTTTAAAGAAACCGGTAATCATTCGCTCTCATGGAGGGCGACCCAGAGCCATTGCAGCAGGGGATTCGAAAATCGATATTGCTTTTCTTGCGGCACCGGCGGCGGATCGTTACGGAAACGTTAATGGAGTGGAAGGCCCTACGGCCTGTGGCTCCATGGGATATGCCATGGCCGATGCGGAGTATGCGGAAAAAGTCGTGGTGGTAACCGACTATCTTGTGGATTATCCTGCCACACCCGTCAGCATTCCCCAAACCCTAGTGGATTATGTGGTGAAAGTGGAAAAAATCGGGGATCCTACAGGGATCGTCTCGGGAGCCACCCGGATTACGAAAAATCCCTTGGAGCTGATGATTGCGGAAGAGGCCTCGAAGGCGGTGATTGCTTCCGGTCTTGTTAAGGAAGGATTCTCTTTTCAAGCGGGAACCGGGGGCCCCTCCCTGGCAGTCGCTCATTTTCTGAGAAAGAAAATGGTTCAGGATGGCATTAAAGGAAGCTTCGCTGCGGGAGGTACTACGGGTTATCTTGTAGATATGCTGAATGAAGGGTTGTTTAAAACCTTACTGGATGTACAATGTTTTGATCTCAAAGCCGTGGAATCCATTAAAACCAATCCCAATCATGTGGAGATGTCGGCGGATTTCTATGCCAATCCTCATAATAAAGGATGCGTGGCGAATCAGTTGGATATCATGATCCTTAGTGCTACGGAAATTGATGTGGACTTTAATGTGAATGTGATTACCGGATCCAACGGAGTGATTATGGGAGCATCGGGAGGACACTCGGACACCGCTGCGGGAGCAAAACTTTCTATTGTAGTAGCACCCCTTCTTCGGGGACGTCTGCCCATTATAGTTGATGAAGTCACCACGGTGATTACACCGGGGGAGACTATTGACGCCGTGGTGACGGAACGGGGAGTTGCAGTGAATCCTGCCCGAAAGGAGCTGGAAGACCAATTCCGAGCCGCGGGACTGAATGTCATGTCTATCGAAGAATTAAAGGCTATGGCGGAAAAACTCACGGGTAAGCCGGAAAGAATCAACACCTCCGGGGAAATTGTCGGGCTGGTGGAATATCGGGACGGAACCATCATTGATGTAATCCGAAGAGTGGTAGAATAATGGGTGTTCTTCACCAACGGGTTCTTGAGGCAAAGGAGGAGCGAAGTGCTTTTCAACAACAGCTTCTAAAAGAGTACTCTCTTCCGGTCGTTTCTTTAACACTGAATCTTCCTGGTGGTTACGAAGATTATGAAAATTGGGATGCTGTATTTGAAAAAGCTATAAAGCCCATTTCGAAAGATTTTTGCAATGAGGTTCAGTGTCATCATTACCGGTTAGGAAAATGGGGCCCGGAAGGGTTTTGGGTTGTGGATATTCCCATCGAAAGAATAAAGAAAAAAACTATGAAGATCGAAGAAACCCATCTTCTTGGGCGGATTTTCGACATTGATGTGATCAATAAAGAGGGCAAAGTTCTGTCCAGAAGGGATTTTTCCGTCGAAGGACGACCATGCCTGGTGTGTGATAAACCGGCTCTGGAGTGTTATCGGGGACAGCGACATGAGCTTTCAAAAGTACAAGAAAAAATAAAAGAGATCATCAATAAAGGATTGAGTAGCGATGAATAATGAAGAGTGGAAAATAACCAAAGACGCAATGAACATCGGTCAGGCAATGACTGCAGGAATTTTATTGGAGGTTGCCTGTGAACCCTCACCGGGTCTTGTAAGCCCGAACTCTATGGGAGCTCATAAGGATATGAACCTGATGAGTTTTCTCCTAAGCAGTGCAGCTATAGCGCCTTATTTCAGCTTGTTTGCCCAACTGGGCAGAGACTGGGATGAAAAAGAACCGCTTCTAGAAGCTTTGAGACCCCATGGAATTAACGCGGAAAAGGAATTTCTCGCCTTAACGGATCAGGTAAATACCCAACGGGGCATTGTTTTTCTTGGGGGAATTGTGGCAGCAGCTGCGGGCATAGCAGGAAAAACCGGAGAAATTACAGTGGGAAAAATCAGCCAACAAGTTGCAATGATTTGTGATGGGATTGTAGCACGGGAATTAGAAAGCGTTGAGCTCAACGGAAAGAAAACCAACGGTGAAAAACTCTTTATGGAGCATCGTCTGGTGGGGATCCGGGGAGAAGTGGAAAAAGGATTGCCTTCGGTACTTGATGTAGGCTATCCTGTATTCCTTGAGGCTATGGGAGATGGAATGGGTCTGAATGACGCCATGGTCCATACTCTGATTCATCTTTTCAGCAGTGTGGAGGATACCACCGTTGCATCAAGACTGGGACCGGAAGGCTTGAAAAAATGCAAAATCGCCTCAAGGATGGTTATTGAAAAAGGTGGTATGAGAACTAAAGAAGGTCGAAAAGCCGTGGATGATATGAACCACTATTTTATAGAAGAAAATATCAGCCCTGGAGGTTCAGCAGATTTGTTAGCGGTCATCGTCGGTATTTATCTTATGGAAGGACATTCTTTGGCATTGGAAACTATACTGACCCGGTGACTTGAGTAAGAAAAATCAGAGGATCAGTAATGTTAAATTATTAATTCATACAAAAGCACCCTCGGATTTTGAGAGGGTGCTTTACTATAGGCTATTGTCATAGTTCATGAAACACATTTCACATTACAGCTGGTAGGTTACTCCTCCACCAACTCAATCTTCTGAACATCTCCAAGCTGTGCGGGATAACTCTCCATTACACCACCGGCATAGGAAATACGAACGGTGTCGCCGACTTCCATTTCCGGAACATCTTCCGGATCCAAATCTCCGGTACCCACCGATACTCGGTCTGCACTTCGGAGAATATCTTCACCTTCTAAGGGCTCCACAAGAATGGAATTTGCATCAATTTCCAGGACCGTGGCCTCAAATTCCATGATCTGCTCTTCATCATTTCCGCTTGCATCACCATTCCCATCAACCGTACCATTGCCATTGCTATCATCATTGGAACAACCAACGATCAGTAAACCTGCAAGCATCAAAACTAAAGCAATTCTAATCAGTTTTTTTATCAATTTAAACACCTCCAAGGGTAATATCATAAATTAAAGCAATAGAGCTCAATCTGTTATTTCAGGTCGTTAACTTATCTTATACCCATTAGACGTGAAAAAACATAAGAAGTTCCATGGGTTATGGGGGATTGCGCTATCTTTTGTAAACTTGTGGGATTTCTACAAGGCTTTTTAAAAACATCTGTGATATACTAATCAATACAATTAATCAAATATTCTTACAAGGGAAGGAGCACCTCTATGAAAGTGATAAAAACAGAAGATGCAGTAGGAATGGTGCTGGGCCATGATATTACAAAAATCGTTCCCGGAGAGTTTAAAGGGGTAGCCTTTAAAAAAGGCCATATAATTAAAAAAGAAGACATTCAGGAAATGTTAAATATCGGGAAAGAACATATTTATATTATGGAGTTTTCTCTAGGGGAGATCCATGAAGATGAAGCGGCAATTTCCTTAGGAAACCTTGCTGTGGGAAAAGGGATCAAGCTGACCCCGCCTTCAGAGGGTAAGGTTAATCTTATTGCCGAGGAGGAAGGTCTGTTAAAGATTAACAAAGAGCTTTTATTTGATCTGAATGATTTAGGAGAGATCTGTTTTGCCACAATCCACGGAAACCGTTCTATAAAAAAAGAAGGATTGATCGGGGGATGTCGGGTGATCCCGTTAGTGATTAATAAAGAAAAAATCGAAGAGGCGAAGAAGATTCTGGAGGGCCATTCCCCCATGATTGAGGTTAAACCTTTTCACCCCTTGAAGACTGGGATTATTGTTACGGGAAGCGAAGTTTATAAAGGAAGAATTGAAGATAAATTCGGTCCGGTGATAGAGCAAAAACTAAAACAATACCCCGGAGAAGTTATTCTAAAAACCATCGTGCCCGATGAAACTGCAGAAATTCAAAAAGCGGTGGAAGATGCAAAGTCTCAGGGAGCAGAGCTGATTATTGTAACCGGAGGCATGTCCGTGGACCCGGATGATAAAACCCCGGGAGGGATCAAAGCAACCGGTGCGGACATTGTCACCTACGGGACTCCGGTGCTTCCCGGTGCGATGCTTATGCTGGCCTATCTTGACGGTACTCCGGTCTTCGGTCTGCCTGGATGCGTCATGTTTTCCCATACCACCGCCTTTGATATTCTACTACCCAGGATCTTTGCCAATGAGAGGATTAAACGACGGGATATTGTGGAACTAGGCTACGGCGGTCAGTGTTTAAAATGCCATGTATGTACCTTCCCCGACTGCCATTTTGGAAAGTGCTAATACAAAGGGGTAGCTGATTTATGTGACCATCTTTTATGCTTTATACAAACGGAACAGAGAAGATCGCTACAGTAATTGTAGTGGTCTTTTTTTGCCGTTCTTTTGTTAATGTATTCCTTAATATTAGTAGTGTTTCAGCACCCAACTCGGGGTATAAAAGAAAAAAGATTATAAAGGAGGCTTCCCCCATGAAAACCCTGTGGATTTTAGGAAACCAGTTAAATAAAGAATTAGCGGGATTTAAGGAAATCGATCGGAAAAAAGACGTGATTTTGCTGATAGAATCCAAAAAGCGTAGCCAGTGGAGAAACGTACATAAACAAAAATTGGTTCTGGTTTTTTCCGCCATGAGACACTTTGCCGAGGAGTTAAAAGAGGCCGGGTATACAGTGGATTACCGAAAAACCCATAGCTTTGCAGAGGGCCTAAAGGAACATTTGAAAGACTATGATTCCGAAATTTGTTTGCTTCATGAGCCTACGGATTATTTTATCGAGAAGGACTTCGATAAATTACATAAAATAATTAATTTCAAGATCCTTAGTGAAAAGCCTCTATTTCTAGTGGGAAAAAAAGATTGGGAAAAATATTTGCCGAAGGATAAGTCCTGGAAACAGGAGAAGGTTTATCAGCGTCTTCGAAAAGAGCAGAATATTTTAATGGAGGGGGACCGCCCGGTAGGAGGAAAGTGGAGTTACGACACGGAAAACCGAAAACCTCCGAAGGAAGGCTTGAGATTTGAAGAACCCCTAAATTTTTTACCGGACGAAATCACTAAGGAAGTTATGGAAAAAGTAAGTTGGGAGTACCCGGATCATTTTGGAGAAATGGAGAGCTTTTCTTGGCCGGTCACCCGGGAAGAAAGCCTTAAGGCATTAGAATATTTTATATATCAACGACTGAAAACCTTTGGGGATTATCAGGACGCCATGATAACGGATGACCCCTGGATGTCCCATTCTTTGTTGTCCGGAGCAATCAATATTGGCCTGATCACTCCGAGGGAGGTAATTGAAAAGGCCGAGAAGGCTTATCACGACGAAAAAGCACCGCTTTCTGCGGTGGAAGGGTTCATTCGGCAAATCTTGGGATGGCGGGAGTACATTCGAGGCGTCTATCTTCGAAGTATGCCGGAATATGAAAAAACCAATTATTTTGATCATCAAAATCCGCTTCCGAGTTATTATTGGACCGGAAAAACTGATGTTTTCTGCGTAGCCACCGCTGTAACGGAAGTGATCAAAAACGGATATAATCATCATATTCAGCGACTGATGGTGCTAGGAAATTGGGCGAATCTTCTTCGGATCAGACCTCAGGAAGTCTCGGACTGGTTTTTGGAAGCCTATGTGGATGCCTATGACTGGGTGGTCCTTCCCAATGTTTTGGGTATGGCCCTTTATGCCGATAGGGGTCTTATGAGTACGAAACCCTACGTATCCTCGGGGAAGTATATCCAACGAATGAGCAATTACTGCGATGCTTGCGATTATGATATCAACGATAAAACTGGAGACCGGGCATGCCCCTTTCATGCTCTTTATTGGACTTTTCTGGAAGATCACCGACAACTTCTTGGCCGCAATCCCAGAATGAGACTGATGTATGCCAATTGGGACCGGCAAAAAGAAGAAAATCGAGAAGCGTTACTGAAAAAAGGCCGTGCGCTTTTGAAAAAAGCAAAAGAGGAGGATTTCCATGGATGAATATGTAAAACTTGTGACAGAAAACCGGTTTGTAGTACGGCTCATTTTCGCTTTGCTGGGTGTAATCATCATATTAGCGGTGATAAACCTGATCCGCTCCCGTATGGGAAGATACATTAAGGACCATAACAGTTCCTATCGAAGTAAAAAAGCCATAACCGCCCTAGGATACTTTCTGATTGTGCTGTTGATTTCGATTATTTACTGGGAGAGTCTCGGCGCATTAACCGTATTTTTCGGAATCGCCGGTGCGGGGATTGCCTTCGCCCTGCAAGAAGTAATCGTCAGTATCGCCGGATGGATTGCTATCGTCTTTAGTGACATCTATAAATCCGGGGACCGGGTATTAATGGGAGGCATTAAAGGGGACGTGATAGACGTTGGGGTCCTAAGGACCACCATTATGGAAATCGGCGGATGGGTGGAAGGGGATTTATATAACGGAAGAATTGCACGAATCGCCAACAGTTTTGTTTTTAAAGAGCCGGTGTACAACTACTCTGCAGATTTCCCTTTTCTGTGGGATGAAATTAAAGTGCCTATAAAGCATGGAAGCAACTACACCTTAGCCAGGGAAATATTGTATGAAGCAGCAGAAAAAGTAGTAGGAAGCTATTCTAAAGAGGCGGAGGAGCACTGGGATATCATGGTTCGTAAGTTTCTCATTGAGAACGCCTCCACCCATCCTATGGTATTCATCATTGCCAATGATAATTGGGTGGAATTTACCCTAAGATATGTGGTAGACTACAAAAAGAGAGTTAGAATAAAAGACGAGCTGTTTACAATAATCCTTGAGAAGGTAGAAAATAGTTCCGGTCAGGTGGAATTTGCCTCTGCGACCTTTGAGTTGGTGAAGGCACCGCCTATTGAAGTAAGGTCCAATAATAGCAGATAAAGGTGGTCATAGGATGGATAAAAGCAATTATATTACCATGATAGATCGTGGAATGGAAATTATTGATGTATTGTATCAGCAGGAGGAGGCCATGGGGATCTCGGAGATTTCCAAGAAACTGAACATTCCCAAGGCAACGGTTTTTCGAATACTGAATACCTATGAAAAATGGGGGATGGTACAAAGAGTTGGAGAAAATGGAGATTTTGTTCTAGGGCTGAATTTTGTAAAATATGGTGAACGGGCAAAGAACAATTACAGTTGGTATTCCTTGGGGGAAACCCTAGCGGAAAAGCTCTCATTGGAAGTGGGAGAGACTGTGAATATTGGAAAACTACATGAAGATTCCGTACTGATTTTGTATTCAAAGGAAGGGGAGTCATCCCTGTTGGTTTCCCGTCTGTTTCCTGTATCGGCCCTGTACTGCTCTGCCATGGGAAAAGTTTTTTTGACGGAATTTAAAGAATCGGAATTGAAGGCTTATTTCGAAGATCGTGAACACCCGAAACGGACGGTGTACACCATTACAAATTTTAGCGCTTTCCAAAAAGAAAAAGAAGAGATTAAAGAAAAGGGGATTGCCTACGATCGGGAAGAATACGAATATGGGCTGACTTGTCTTGCCCAGGGGATACATAATGGCCAGGGAAAGTTAATCGGAGCTATGAGTATCTCGGGACCCACAACCCGCATGGAGTTTAAAGGATTTGATCAATTAGAGGAAAAACTGAAAAAAGCCGTAAATGAAACGGAAAAAGTATTGAAGTATTACCAGGATAGTCCATAAATTAAGGCGTAAAATAGAAACCGTAGTAAAATGCTTAAAATAAGCCCCCGGATACTAGATTTTAAAATCTAGTATCCGGGGGCGCTTTTATTTCATGATAATTTTACGCAACCTTTGAGAAATTTACTGAAAAAGTTCCATATTTTCGATCCGATCAAAAACTTCTTTCAGTTTATCAATATTCACTGTACAGGCGATGCGGATATAGCCTTCCCCACATTTTCCGAAAGCATCTCCCGGCAGGGTAAGAACGTGGGCTTCCTGCAAAATCCGATCACTGACTTCTTTTGAAGATAGTCCCGTATCTTTGATGTTAGGAAAAAGATAAAAGGTTCCTTTCGGGCTGAGTACCGACATGTTTTTCAGGTTGTTGATCCTTTTCGCCGCATAAAAAACCCGTTCCTGATATTCCTTGACCATAGGGGGTTGAATGGTTTCACGTTGCCGAAGGGCATGAATCGCCGCCCGCTGCGACACGGAAGGGGCAGTAAATACGACGTTTTCATTGATCTGCTGGATGGTTTTAATAACAAAGTCCGGTGCAATCACATGGCCCACCCGCCAACCGGTCATGGTATAATCTTTGGAAAAACTGTTGATGGTAATGGTTCGCTCTTTCATTCCCGGGATGGAAACCATAGGAATAAACTCCCGTTCATAACTGTAAGCACTGTAAATTTCATCGGCGATAACGACTAGATCATGTTTTTTTGCAATGTCCGCTACGGCCTCCATGGTTTCCTTGCTAAAAGAGGTTCCGGTGGGGTTGTTGGGAGTGTTCACAACCAAAGCTTTGGTTCTTTCCGTAATCAAAGCTTCCA